>NZ_BAAAMU010000136.1:0-28653 GCF_039529435.1 Nonomuraea maheshkhaliensis | reverse complement strand
CCCCGCCCCGCCCCCCCCCCCCCCCCCCCCCCCCCCCCCCCCCCCCCCGGCCCGCCCTCCGTGCCTTCCGCCATGACGCTCTCCTTGACGGCGGCCGTCAGCTCCCTGATCTGGGCGAACTCCGGCACCCGCGCGGGCAGCGCCTCCTCCGCCAGCTCGTGCCAGAGCCCCGAGATCTCCCTGAACCGCGCGGCCGGCTCCGCGAGGGCGGGCCGGTCGAGCAGGGCGGCGGCCTCGTCCAGCGCGTCGGCGAACAGGTCGCGCAGGTTCCCGCCGTCCATGCCGACCGGCTGCGCCCCCTCCCAGATCGACAGCAGCGCGCCGGCCAGGCCGCGCCGGTCGGCGAAGACCTTGGGCCACGCCTTGGCGTTGCGGGTGTCCACCAGCAGCCGGGCCCACTTGCGCCAGGCGGGCAGGGAGAAGGAGTCAGACGCGGTCGACAGGTGGGCCACGCAGTCGCGCAGCCCGTCGAGGGCGGCGGCGGCCAGCGCGGCCTCGTCCGGCGGGCCTGAGGGGCGGAGCACGTGCAGGATGTTCCGGTACGAACCCACCCGCGCCCGCGCGGCGTCGAACCGCTCCCCGGGAACGTGGATCGGCGCCCGGCCCCGGTCGTCCAGGTAGACGCCGTCCTCGTCGTGCCGGTAGGCCACCACCGGGTGGCCGCCGTACCCGTCGAGCGTGGCGGGCAGGTGCCAGTAGCCCAGGTGGTAGCGGTCGGGCAGCACCACGCAGGGCCGCCCGGCGTCCAGCTCCGCGCGCAGTTTGGTCGCGGCGGCGCGGGCCCCGGCGGTGCGGTGCTCCTCGTACGGCACCCCGAGCCGCCCGAGCGTCTTGGCCATCCAGCGGTCGTGGTACTGCCACTGGTTGCGGAAGCCCAGCACCACGTGTCGGGAGTCGTCGTGGCGGAACTCCCACAGGATGTAGCCGGCCCCGATGCCGCCGCCGGCCAGGAACACCAGCGGCTCGCTGACGGCGGCCCCCTGGTTGGCCAGCACGGACGCGATGGCGGCGCTGGACGGATGCCTGCCGCCCGAGAAGCGCCAGCCGCCGTCGGCCGCCTGCTCGGCGAGGCCCGCGACGTGCAGGCGGGCCGTCGTGTAGCTCTCGCCCGTCTTGGCCATCCGCGCCCTGACGCGCGCCTTGAGCTGCTTCTTGCTGGTCATGTACGACTCTTCCCGCGGCCATCGCCCAGGCCCGGCCCACGCCCGCGGCCTGTGGCGGCCACGAAAGATCGCCGACCGGTCGGCACGCGGCTCCCGAGGCTCCTCGCGTCCCCTTTGCCTCCGCTTCGGGCGGGCCGCGTGGGAGCCCGCTCTGGAGGTTCGGCGGGAGAGTGCCGCCGTCCTGACGGATGCTAGTACAGGACGGCGAGGGCCGCACCTAGCGCTTCTGGCCGTAGGTCAGGACGACGATGCCCGAGGTGAACGGGGTCGTCCGCAGCAACTGGAGGTGGGTGAGGTCGATCAGGCCGCTGAGCAGCCGGTCGCCGCCGCCCGCGAGGACGGGGAACATCCAGAAGTGGAACTCGTCGACCAGCCCGTGCTCGATGAGCGTGCGGTCGAGCGCGCCGGTGCCGTACTTGAGGATGTTCCGGCCGGGCTGCCGCTTCAGCTCCGCGACGGCCTCGGCGACGTCGCCCTCGATCAGGCTGCCGTTCCAGGCGTCGGCGCTCTTGAGCGTGGTGGAGGCGACGTACTTCGGCATGCTGTTCATCTTGTCGGTGTACGCGTCGCCGGAACGGCCGGCCCACGCCTCGGCGAACCCCTCGTACGTCTCCCGGCCCAGGAGCAGCGTGTCGGCCTCGAACAGCAGCTTCGAGCCGTACTCCTGGTGGTCCTCGTCCCAGTAGGGGGCGCCCCAGATGTGCGGGTCGCCGATGACGCCGTCGAGCGTCACGAACGTGGATTCGACGAGCTTCCTCATTGTGGTCTCCTTCGTCAGTGCCTCGCTGTTGAGACAACCCTGCCGTACGGTACTTACCGAATCCTGCCGATCTTCTTAAGGGTTCTTGAGGCCGGCCTTCGCGGGGCGACGGGCGAAGAAGACGAACTCCTTGCCCGGCCGGTCAGGGGCGTCCCTGACCTCCTCCAGCATGTGTCCGGCCGCCGCCAGGTCCGCCTCGATCTCGTCCCGCTCGCGGAAGCGCAGCGTGGACGTGGACGTCAGCACCGCGCCGTCGGAGGCGAACACGTACGTCCACCTGAACGTCACCAGCGGGCCGCTGACGTCGATCAGGTCGGCCCACGACTCGACCACGCCCGTCCCCGGCACGTCGGTGACCTGGTGGGTCTCCTCCCTGTTCCAGTGCTCCCATGCGCGCCTGGCCGGGTCGCGGGTCTCGAACACCAGGTGCCCGCCCGGCCGCAGCGCCTCCCGCGCGCCGGTCAGCGTGCCGCGCCAGGCGTCCGGCTCGGCGATGGCCTGCGCCACGTTCGCCGTCATGACGGCCAGGTCGGCCCGCATCGGCGGCAGGGCGGTGGCGTCGCCGTGGATCCAGCGCACCCGGTCGGCGCCCGGCTTGCCCCTGGCGACGTCGAGCGAGGCCGCGGCCGGGTCGACGCCGGTCACCTCGATCCCGCGTTCGGCCAGGAGCAGCGCGAACGTGCCGGTGCCGCAGCCGATGTCGAGCACGGTACGCGCGCCCAGCTCGGCGGCGACGGCGACGTAGACGTCGAGGTCGCTCCTGTCGGGGTCCAGCGGGTCGTAGACGGCGGCCAGCCGGGGGTGCTCGAAAATCGCGTCAGCCATCCGCCGAACCTACCGGCGCCGGGGCCGGTCAGCCGCCTGTGGGGTGGGCGTTCCCTGACACCCAGAGCGCGAGCTGGGTGCGGTCGCGCAGGCCGAGTTTGCGCAGGCAGCTGGAGATGTGGTTCTTGGCGGTGCCCTCGGTGATGTGCAGCCTGCGGGCGATCTCGCGGTTGGCCGCGCCGGCGGCGACGAACCTGGGGATCTCGTACTCGCGCTCGGACAGTCCGCCGGGCGGCCCGTCCGCGTCCGCCTGCGCCGCGGGCACCGGGGCCTCGCGCAGCGCGCTGACCAGCCGTTCGCTCGCGGCCCCGCCCAGGACGGTCTCGCCGCGCGCCGCCCGCCTGATCGCGGCCACGAGCTCGTCCGGCGGTACGTCCTTCAGCAGGTAGCCCTTCGCGCCCGCCCGCAGGCCACCGAAGATGTAGTCGTCGTCGTCGAACGTCGTCAGGATCACCGGCGCGACCTCGGGGAACTCGGGCCGCAGCCGGGCGTCCACCTCCCCGCCGTCCATGCCCGGCATGCGGGCGTCCACGAGCGCGACCTGGGGCCGCTCGCCGTCCGGGGTCCGCGCCAGCAGGCTCAGCGCCTCCTCGCCGCCGCCGGCGGTGGCGGCGATCTCGATGCCCGGCTCGATCTCCAGAAGTTTGCGCAGCCCTTCGCGCATCAGGATGTGATCGTCCACGAGCAGGACACGAACGGCCCCCATCAGAGCGGCACCGTCGCCCTGAGGGTGAAGCCCTCGCCCGCGCGGCCGGCGACGTCGAGTGCGCCGCCGACGCCGTGCAGGCGTTCGCGCAGGCCGCGCAGGCCGAATCCGTTCTCGGTCGCGCCGGGCGCGGCTCCCGTGCCGTCGTCGGTGACGGAGACCTGGACCCGGTCCGGCGTGCAGTCGAGCGCGACCTCGATGTGGCGGGCCCGGGAGTGACGCAGGGCGTTGGTCAGGCCCTCCTGGACGACCCGGTAGCAGACCAGCTCGCGGTTCTCGTCCACGTCGGGCCAGGCGCCGGTCATGGTGAAGGCGACGCCGGTGTCGTCCGAGCCGAACGACTCGGTCAGGACCCGCAGGGCGGCGGGCCCTTTGAGGCCCTCCATGCGCAGCGGTTTGAGCGCGCGCACCCAGCGGCGGGTGTCGGTCAGCGCCTCCAGCGTCAGCTCGCGCGCCTGGCTCACCTCGTCCCAGGCGGCCTCGGGGCGTACGGTGCGGTAGCGCTGGGCGTTCTGCAGGCCCACGTTGATGACGGTGAGGTAGTGGCCGACCGAGTCGTGCATGTCCCGCGCCATCCGCGCACGCTCCTCGGCCACCGCCAGCTCACGCGAGCGTGCCGCGTGCCGTTCGAGCTCGGCGTGGGCGCGTTCGAGGTCGGCGTGGGCTTGTTCCAGTTCGGCCAGGAGGCGGCGGGTCTCCTCCGCGCGGCTGTGCGACTGGAAGAGCGCGATCACGACCAGGAGCAGCACCAGGCAGAGCAGCAGCATGAGCGTGCCGTTGACGGCCGCCCCGATCAGCGTCTGACGCGGGTTGAACGCGCTGACGCCGAAGCCGAGCAACCCGGCGACGGCGGTGTAGGCGAGCGCGCCGCGCAGGCCGAAGACGACCAGGGCGTTACCGACCGCCAGGCCCACGATGATCGGGGCGCTGGCCCCGCCGGGCGACAGCAGCGGCAGCGACACGACCAGGAACGCCACGCTCGCCGCCCGGCGTGACGGCGGCGCTTCCCTGCCCCAGGGCAGGAGCGGCCACAGGACGGCCGCGAGCACCAGGGCACCGGCTCCCGTCCAGGAGATCACCGCGTACAGCGCGCGGTCGCCCGGCGGCACCTGGTCGATCACCGGGAGGGCGCCGACGAGGACCACGGCGCAGATGCCGGCCGCGGCCCAGAACAGCACGCTGAACACGATGGGCGCGCGTCCGCCGGAGAACCCGACCCAGCGCTCCAGCTCCCGCATCGATCTCGGCTGCCGCATAGCCGCAGCATAATCGCCGCGATCGTCCGGATAAGAGTGCCGATGGTCATGTTCCGGCGGGTGACGATCGGCATGGGTACGGACATGACCGGCAGGTGCCCGATGACGGATGTTCCGCCCCGATCGCCGAAACCTACGATCGCAGCACTTCGAGCGACAAGGGGCGGCATGAACGTCGATGCAGGGGCCGGAAAGGCCGGACGGGACGAATGGGACGGGCAAGGCGGGAGGGGTGGGCTGGACGAGCCGGTGAGGCGGGTGCCGTGGGCGGGGGTCGTGGTGACCGTGCTCAGTCTGATCGCCATGGCCGCCATCGCGTGGGCGCTGTGGGACTCGCTGCCGGAGCTGGTGACGACGCAGGAGGCCAGGGGGCGCCGTGGACGCATCCAGGTGCCGCGGATCGTCCTCGCGGCGGCGCTGCCGGCGGCCGTGGTCGCGCTGGCCGCGATCATGGCGCTCGCCTCCGTGGTCGCCGGCCGTCTGCGGGCCTGGTTGCCGCCCGCGCTCGTCGCCTCGCCGCGCGCGCAGGCCGCGTCCACGAACGCCGTCTTCGTGCTGCTGCCGCCGTTCATCACCGTCCTGCACGCGGGGCTGCTGCTGGAGACCGCCGGTCACCACGTTCCCCTCCCCCAGCTGGTGACGGCCGCGTTCGGGCTGCTGATCGCGGGACTCGGCGGCGTCCTGCCGCGGCTGCGTCCCACGCGCCCCGACCCCGCCGGGGACCGGGTGCGGCGCGCGGGCGCCGTGGCCATGATGCTGCTGGGCGCCGGATGCGCGGCAGGCGCCTTCCTCCTCCCCGCGCTGCCCGTCGCGGTGGCCGTGGCGTACGCGGGCGGAGGGATCGCCGGGCTGACGATCCTCCTCGCGCGGGTGTGGCCACGCCCCCGCTGACCCCAGTAGACGGGCGCAGTAGACGGGCGCGGCCGGAGGGCGCGGTTCAGCCGACGATGACGCGTTCCTCGGGCAGCTCGTAGCGGCGGATGCGCTGCTTCAGCGCGAGCGCCGAGCCCAGGGTGAGCGGCCCGATGCGGCCGATGAACATCAGCACGCTGAGCAGCACGTGCCCGGCCAGCCCGGTGTCCGCGGTGATGCCCGTGGACAGGCCGTTGGTGGCGAAGGCCGAGATGATCTCGAACAGCACACGGTCGAACCCGTACGGCGTCATGATGAGCATGAGCCAGGTCGCGAACGTCACCACGACGATGCCCAGCATGCTGATCGACAGCGCCTGCCGCTGGGTCGCGGCGGGCAGGCGGCGGTGGCCGATGTTGACGTGGCTCTCGCCGCGCAGCTCGGACCAGACCATGAACAGCAGGAAGCCGAGCGTGGTCACCTTGATGCCGCCGGCCGTGCCCGCGCTGCCGCCGCCGATGAACATCAGCACGTCGGTGAGCAGCCACGACGACGGGTTCATCGCGGCGATGTCGAGGGTGTTGAAGCCGCCGGAGCGCGGCATGACGGCGGTGAAGAAGGCCGCCAGCAGCTTGTCGCCGTCGTTCAGCGGGCCCATCGTGGCGGGGTTGCGCCACTCGGTCATCAGGAACGCCAGCGTGCCGCCCGCGATCAGCACCGTGCTCAGGCCCACGGTGATCCGGGTCAGCAGGGACCAGCGGCGGGGACGGCGCCAGGTGCGCAGCAGTTCGAAGACGACGGGGAAGCCGAGCCCGCCGACGATCACGGCCAGCGCGATCGTGACGCAGATCCACGGGTCGGTGACGTACCGCACCAGGTTGTCCGGCCACAGGGCGAAGCCCGCGTTGTTGAACGCCGACACCGCGTGGAAGGCGCCCAGGTAGGCCGCGCGGCCGAGCGGCTCGCCGTAGCCGATGGCGAAGCGGCCGGCCAGCACCACGGCGACGACGGCCTCGCAGATCAGGCTGAACACCACCACCTTGCGCAGCACGTGGCCCAGGTCGGAGGCGACCACGGACTTGGTCTCCAACTGGGCCGACAGGCGGGCGCGCAGGCCCAGCCGGCCGGAGACGATGACCGTGATCACGGTGGCGAGCGTCATGATGCCCAGGCCGCCCACCTGGATGAGCAGGGCGATGACGACCTCGCCGAAGACCGACCAGTGGGTCGCGGTGTCGACCACGACCAGGCCCGTCACGCAGACGGCGGAGGTGGCGGTGAACAGCGCGGTGAGCCAGTGGGAGGAGTCGCCGTCGGCGGTGGCCTGCGGGGTGGCGAGCAGGAGCGTGCCCACGAGCACGGCGGCGCCGAACCCGGCGGCGATGACCACCGTGGGATGCCCGCCGCGTCCGGCCAGCGCGGGACGGCGCGTCATCGCACCTCCCGCCGGGCGCACCGGCCGTCGTCGTCCATCGCAGAGCCTCCGTCGGGCCACCCGGCCAAGGACGCCGCCGACCAGCCTTCCCGGCACACCGGGCCATACCGTAGCGCAGGCTCAGGAGCCGCCGCCAGCGGCGCTGCCCCCGTGGCGGGCCTGGGGGACGTAATCAGGGGGGCGGATGGCCGAAGCTTGAGGTGTCCCTGCGGGCGGCGCGCCCGCGTCCTGGGCTGAAATGGGAACATGTCTGATCTGCTCGACCCTGATCGGCTCGAATCTGATCTGCACGGCTCCGATCGGCTCGGCTCCGATCGGCTCGGCCGGGCCCGCGCCGAGCGCGCGGCTCCCGGCGCCGCGCTGGCACGGGACGCGGCGGAGATCGTACGGGCGGCGCGGGCCATGGCCGAGCGCTTCGGACGCGGCGGGCGACTGCTCGCCTTCGGCGCCCCGGCGGACGCGGCGCACGTGGCGGTGGAGTTCACCCATCCGGTGATCGTGGGCAAGCGCGCGCTGCCGGCGCTCGCGGTGGACACCGTCCGGCTCAGGACGCTGGGACGGCCCGAGGACATCGCGATCGGCATCGGGATCGGCGACGGCGGGGTGCTGGAGACGGCGCGGGGGCTGGGGATGTTGACGGTCGTCCTGGCCGCCGATCACGGCGGCGTCGTGGCCGATCACGGCGGCGTCGTGGCCGATCACGGCGGCGTCGTGGCCGATCATGTGCTGGTCGCGCGCACCACGGATCCCCTGGTCGCCAGGGAGCTGCACGTCACCACCTATCACCTGCTCTGGGAGCTGGTCCACGTGTTCTTGGAGTCCTCGTGAACGTTCCCGGCGATCCCGCCGACGCCTGCGAGCGCTGTGTGACCTGCGGCGACGTAGCCGTACCCGTTCGGATCGCGCGATTGTTGCCCGACGGGCTCGCGCTGGCCGACACCGGTGACGGCACCGAGGAGATCAGCGTGGCGCTCGTCGCGGCGCGGCCGGGCGACACCGTGCTCGTGCACGCCAAGGAGGCGATCGCGGTGGTGGAACGATGACCGGCACGACGCTCTACCCGTTCCTGCGCCGCGATCCGCTGGACCTGACCGCGTCCACGGCGGCCAAGGCGCGCGAGAGCCTGGAGCTACGGCTGCGCGTCCTGGACGAGCTCGGCCCCGGCCTGGCGGCGTGCGCGTCGGCGGTGGCGGCGGCGCTGAGCGGGGGCGGGCGGGTCTTCGCCTTCGGCAACGGCGGGAGCAGTACCGACGCCGAGTCCGTGGCGGAGCTGTTCGTCGAACGGGGCCTGCCCGCGATCTCACTGGCCTGTGACTGCGCGCTGGTGACGGCGCTCGGCAACGACGTCGGCTTCGAGGTGGTCTTCGCCCGCCAGCTCGCCGCACTCGGCGGGCCGGGCGATGTGGCGATGGCGCTGTCCACCAGCGGCGGCTCGGCCAACGTGCTGCGTGGGCTGGCCGAGGCCGGGCGGCTGGGCATGGTCACGATCGGTTTCGCCGGCTCGGGCGGCGGGCGGCTGGCCGCGGAAGGGCTGGCCGGGCACCTGTTCGTGGTGCCGTCGTCATCGGTGCACCGCATCCAGGAGGCCCAGGCGACCCTGTACCACCTCCTCGCCGAACTGGTCGCGGCGCAGACGCCGTGACGGAAGCCGCCTGGCACGCGGTGGCCGGATGGCGGCGAGGTGGTCAGCAGATGCGGGGCAACGGGTCGCCGACGAGGACCTCGACCACGCGGGTGCCGCCGACGGCGGTGCGGAGCAGGACCATGGCGGCGGGCTCAGGAGCCACCGTGCCGATGATCGCGGCCTGCTCGCCCAGCGGATGGGCGCGCAGGGCGTCCAGGGCGCGGGTGGCGTACTCGCCGTCCACGACGGTCACGAACCGGCCCTCGCAGGCCACGTAGAGCGGGTCGAGGCCGAGCAGTTCGCAGACGCCGGTCACCTCAGGGCGTACGGGGATCGCCGCCTCCTCCAGCACCACGGCCACGTTCGAGGCGGCGGCCACCTCGTTCAGCACCGTGGCCACGCCACCGCGCGTGGCGTCGCGCAGCGTCCTGACCCGGCCGCCGGGCAGGGCGTCCAGCAGCCCGGCGACGACGCCGTGCAGCGGCGCGGTGTCGGAGGCGATCGCGGCCTCGATGTCGAAGTCGCCCCTGGCCAGCATGACGGCGGCGCCGTGGGCGCCGATCGGGCCGGAGACGAGGACGGCGTCGCCGGGCTGAGCGGCGGCGGCCGAGAGCGTGACGGGCCGTTCGATGACGCCGACGCCGGTGGTGGTGATGTAGCAGCCGTCGGCGCGGCCCCGCTGGACGACCTTGGTGTCGCCGGTGACGATCTGCACGTCGGCGACGGCAGCGGCGGCGGCCATGGAGGCCGCGATCCTGCGCAGGTCCTCGACCGGCAGTCCCTCCTCCAGGATGAACCCGGCCGACAGGTAACGCGGGCGGGCGCCGCACATGGCCAGGTCGTTCACGGTGCCGTTGACGGCCAGGTCGCCGATGTCGCCGCCGGGGAAGAACAGCGGGGAGACGACGTACGAGTCGGTGGTGAAGGCGAGGTTGACCCGTACGCCCTCCTCGCCCGCGCCGAGGCGCAGGGTGGCGCCGTCCTCCAGCGGTTCGAGCAGCGGGTTGCGGAACGCGTCCAGGAAGACGGCCTGCACCAGCGTCTGCGTGGCCCGCCCACCCGAGCCGTGGGCGAGCGTGATGCGCTCCTCCCTGACGACCGGCCTGCGCCGCCGGGCCCGCTCGATCCGATCGAGCACCTGCTGTTCCGTGCTCACGCCGGGCTCACCTCTCGCTCGCCGGCCGGCCCGCGGGTCCTGTCGCGGGTGAAGCGGCCGAAGTTGTAGTAGGCGGCGCAGGCCCCCTCCGAGGAGACCATGCAGGTCCCGATCGGCGTCTCCGGGGTGCAGGCGGTGCCGAACACCTTGCACTCCCAGGGCTTGAGCACGCCCTTCAGCACCTCGCCGCACTGGCACGAGCGCGGGTCGGCGACGCGTATCCCGGGCAGGTCGAAGACGCGTTCGGCGTCGAAGGCCGCGTACTCCTCGGCCATCGCCAGCGCCGAGTGGGCGATGAAGCCCAGCCCGCGCCACTCGAAGTGCGGCCGTAGCCGCATCACCCGCCCGATCGCCTCCAGCGCGACCGGGTTGCCCTGCCACGGCACCACCCGCGCGTACTGGTTCTCCACCTCGCACCGCCCCTCGGCCAGCTGGCCGAGCAGCATGTGCACCGAGGTCAGGATGTCCACCGGCTCGAAACCGGCCACGACCAGCGGCTTGCGGTAGTCGCGGGCGATGAACGCGTACGGCTCGCAGCCGATCACCGCGGACACGTGGCCGGGGCCGATGAAGCCGTCGAGGCGCAGGTCCGGCGAGTCGAGGATGGCCTTGATCGCCGGGATGATCATGACGTGGTTGCAGAAGACGGAGAAGTTCTTCACGCCCTCGACCGCCGCCCGCAGCACGGTCATGGCGGTGGACGGCGCGGTGGTCTCGAAGCCGATGGCCATGAAGACGACCCGCCGGTCCGGGTTCTGCTTGGCGATCTTGAGCGCGTCGAGCGGCGAGTACACCATCCGGATGTCCGCCCCCGCCGCCTTGGCGTCGAGGAAGGATCCGGTGCCGCCGGGCACGCGCAGCAGGTCGCCGAACGAGGTCATGATCACGCCGGGCTGCCCGGCGATGTGCACGGCGTCGTCCACCCGGCCCATCGGGATCACGCACACCGGGCAGCCAGGCCCGTGGACCAGCGACACCTCCGGCGGCAGGTGGTCCTCCAGCCCGTGCTTGTAGATGGTGTGCGTGTGTCCGCCGCACACCTCCATGAACGCGTAGGTCCGTCCTGGACGGCACCGTGCCGCGATCCCGGCGGCCAGGGCGCGCGCCCGGTCCGCGTCGCGGTACTCATCGACGAAGCGCATGTGCCCTCCTCAGGAGATGTCCGACGCGCGCAACGCGTCGATCTCGTCCTCGTACGGCTGCCCGAGCCCTTCCAGGTACGCGAGCACGGCCTGCGCCTCGTCCTCGGAGATCTTGGACAGCGCGAACCCCACGTGCACGAGCACCCAGTCGCCCGGGTTCAGCTCCTGCCCGTCGAGCAGCCCGATGTTGACCCGCCGGCGTACCCCGCTGACCTCGACCACGGCCAGGTCGTCGTGCCCGCCGGCCGGGCCGACCAGCTCACCGGGAATGCCCAGGCACATCGGCCGCCGTCCCCTCGCCGCCGAACCAGACCGACTCCAGCACCAGCTCGTCGCCGCCGCTGACGCTCACGTCACCGCTGCCGCAGGCCGGGCACGCGGCCAGCGCGTCCATCGACTCCGACCGCCCGCCGCAGGCCACGCATTCGATCGTGGCCGGCACGATGACCAGATCGATCACCGCGTCCTGCGCGGCCGTCCCTGCGGCGGCGATGGTGAACGCCTGCCCGAACGCCTCCTCGACGACCGCGTGCCTGGCCCCCACGCGTACCCGGGCCGAGGCCACCGGCCGGCCCGCCGCCTGGTTGTGGATCAGATCGACGAGTCCTTCGCACAGCCCGATCTCGTGCACCTACATCCGCTCCATCCTGATGTACCGGCGGATCCCCGGCCACTGGTGGACCACGATCGCCGCCAGCCCGCAGAGCAGGAGCAACCGCACCATCCGCGACTTCCACATGCCACGTCACCTCATCCGTGAGCACGATCGCGGCAGCCCCGTCCGGCGCTTTCCGCAATCATTTCCATAACCAGGGCATTCACCAGACCGGCCGCCTCCGGGACGGCCGCCTGGACGGGGGCGCTCAGCTCGTACAGCGCCTCGCCGGCGCTCTCCGGCTCGCAGCACACGACCCGGATCAGCCGCGGCACCGGGCCCAGCTCCGCGGCCAGTCGCAGCACCTTGACCGGGTCCATGCCGTGCGTCTCCAGCGGCTGCCCGGTGTGCCCTTCCCGTTCTGCGAGGGTCGCCGGGTCCAGGACGGTCAGGGTGCCGGGTGGCTCGCCGCGCGGGGCCGCGTCGACGAGGATCGCGGCGTCGTAGTCGCGTTGCAGCGCGTAGACCAGGTCCATGCCGCGGATGCCGAAGTCCACGACGTCGACGCCCGGTGTGCGGGGCGCGGCCGACAGGTGGCGGGCCACCTCGACGCCGAAGCCGTCGTCTCCCAGGAAGACGTTGCCGATCCCGGCCACCAGGACGCGGAACGTCCGCTCGCCGAGCGGCTCGATCTCCTCGGCCGCGTAGAAGAAACGGTGTCCGGGCAGCCGGGCCTCGCCCAGGTCTCTGCCGGGGTCGTCGTCGACGGTGACGGCGAAGTGGAACGCGCCCTCCTCGTCCTGCTCGACCGCTTCCACCACGCCTTCCCTGCCCGTCAGGACCAGGTCGAGCACGTCGGCGGTGCCCCTCGGGCGCAGCCGCACCCGGCTGCCCGCGCGCACCTCGACCCCGTCCACGACCACCACGGAAGGGCCGCGCCCCTCCATCCGGGTCCAGAAGTCAGCCATGTGCCCCTCCCCTTCCACCGGCCGCCGCCGGCCCCGTGTCGCGCCAGGTGCCGCTCAGGCGCATCAGCTCCTCCTGGGTGAGCGCCGTGCAGCGGTCGAGGATCTCGCGGGCGCGTGGGTCGCCGGCCCGGATCTCCTCCCGTTCGCCGTCGCTCAACGCCAGTACGCACAGCGTGAGGAGCTGGTCGATCTCGGTCGCGTCGAACAGGTCGCCGGGGCTCTCCGGCGCGATCTGCGGCTGGTCGTACAGGATGATCGGCGCCGACAGCACGGTGTGCAGGTCCTCCCCCGCCAGCACCGGCCACAGGCCGTCGTTGCGGCAGGCTCCGGCGTGTTCACGCAGGTCCGGCGGCGGGTCCGTCTGGGAGACGAAGCGCCCGTCCGGCGCGTGCAGGACGACGTGCGCGGACACGAACGTGCGAGCCGTCGTCTCCTCCCGGGTCCCGCCCGGTGGCCATGGCGTGGTGTTGACGACCTCGGCCGTGACCCGGAAGAGCCTGGGCCCCAGCCGCTCGGCCCGCGCCTCGACGTGCCCGCACAGCGCCTCCCACCGGCGCACCACCTCTGCCGCCCGCTCCTCGCCCGCCGTGCGCGCCTCCCCCGCCGCGCCCTGCTCTGCCGCCGCGTGTTCCTCGCCGGCCGCGAGGTCGATCCGCGCGAGGGCCGGGACGCCGCCGAGGGTCAGGTCCGGTGCGCGTACCTCGCGCTCGCGTGCCTCCTCGCCCCGCCCGGCCGCGCCGATCCTGGCCACGACGTGCAGGAACCGTACGGACACCGCGACGGTCGCGCCGGGCTCGGCCTCGACCAGGCACTCGGTACGGATCCGCGACCGGTCGCCGCACCCCTCGGGATGCACGCCGCCGATCGTCCAGCGGTGCCGGTTCTTCAGCGAGGACTCGCGGTAGGGCCACAGCAGGTAGCCCTCGTAGAGCACCGCCCGCGCGATCCGCCTGACGTGCTCGACCCCGCCGTCCGCGTCACCGGCTTGCGGGCCGCTCACCGTCACGTCTTCCGCCGTCATGTCGTCAGCCCTTTCGCCAGCAGTGAGCGGATCACGTCGTCCCAGCCGGTGAGCGTGTGCCGCACCTTGTACGCGTACAGCCGGTCGAACTCCTCCCGGCCCAGCCGCACCCACGCCCCGCCGGGAAAGTGGCGTTCCATCAGTTCCCGCCACACCCGCACCGGCATCGCGAAGGCCGCCTCGGCCCGTCTGGGCAGGTGCGCGGCCTGCAGCCGGCCGCCGTCCAGGTAGAAGACGGTGCCGGTGAACAGGAAGTCCAGCGGCGCCACGCCGTCCTCCAGGCCGTGGAAGTACTTGGCGGCGGCCACCTCGAAGTCGTACGTGCACGGCACGGTGATCCGGGCCTTCGCGCTCCCGGTGAAGCCGGGCACCTGGGTGACCGTCTGCGTCCACAGCAGGCTGGACAGGTTGCGCGACCACTCCTCCGGTGGGCCGAACAACTCGGCCAGCCGCTCCTTGTCGCGCTCGCCGTAGCGGCGGCGGGTGGCGTCGATGCGGATCTGGGTGGCGAGCGTGAGCGAGCGGACCTCGTGCCCGCCGGCGGCTCGCAGGGTCAGCGTGAAGTCGAGGGCGGGCACGGCGGCGGGGGCGGCCGGCTCGACGCCCTCGACCTCGATGCTCAGCTCTGGCGGCTCGGACGGCATGTCAGGCGGGCGACAGGTTCGGCATGCTGGGGTCGATCGGGTCGTGTTTGCCGGGGTTGATGCCGGTCGAGCGCTTGGCCGTGGAGCGGCCGTCGGGCAGGTGACCGTCCTGTTTGTCGTAGTTGCCGGTGGCGTTGCCCTCCTTGACGCCCTTGACGTGGGCGGGTCCGTCGGGCTTGACGTCCGGGTGGCCGGTTCTGATGGGTTTGCGCGCGCTCATGCGGAGCTCCTGTCGTCGCTGAGGTCGGTGAAGAAGCGGGCGATCCGCTCGCGTACGGCC
Source organism: Nonomuraea maheshkhaliensis (assembly GCF_039529435.1). Taxonomy (NCBI): domain Bacteria; kingdom Bacillati; phylum Actinomycetota; class Actinomycetes; order Streptosporangiales; family Streptosporangiaceae; genus Nonomuraea; species Nonomuraea maheshkhaliensis. The sequence goes on along the minus strand of NZ_BAAAMU010000136.1, from coordinate 14,226 downwards.
GGGCCGCCGGTCAGGCCGCGCCAGTGGGAGCGGACCAGGCCGACGAGCCGGTAGCAGTCGTCGAGCGGAACGATCCAGGCGCCGTGGTCGCGGTCGAGCAGCAGCGCCTCGACGTCGGGCTCCAGCAGCTTCATGAGCGGGTCGTCCCACGCCGGGCCCGCCACGGCGCCCGCCGGGCTGGGGTAGTACATGACGCTGCGTCCGGCGCCCGAGTCGCGTACCAGGAAGACCGTGCGGACGGGGGCGCCCAGGCCGGACCAGGTGAAGCCGTCCTGGCGCTCGCGCCGCCGGGGCACCAGGCGGTACTGGGTGCCGCCCGCCGCAGCGTTGTCGAAGAGCACCTGGCAGGCGCGGCAGGCGCAGCACAGCTCGCGGGTGGTCAGGTCGAGCAGGTGCCGGTGCCCCTCGGGCACCGGCTCCCCGCACAACTCACACCGCTCCTCCCCACCGGGCCCGCCGTCGTCCGGTGCGGGTGTGGTGGCGGGTGTGGTGGCGGGTGTGGTGGTGCGTCGGCGGCGGGTGAGGTCGTGCAGGCGCAGGCCGCCGGTGGGCGTCTTGCCGCTCACTGCGCCGCCGCCCCGCGTCGTACGGTCAACGTTTCGACGGGGATCACCGGCCGCTCGTCCAGCTCGACCTCCACCCGTTCCACCTCGGGCGCCGCCGCGCGCACCGCCCGTTCCACCCCCGCCGTGGCCGAGGAGCGGCAGCCCGAGGCGCGCACGCGCAGCCGGGCCACGCCGTCCTCCAGGGTCAGCAGCTCGGCCCCCGCTCCGGCCGCCGCCGCCTCGGCGCGGGCCCGTACGGGCAGCGGATGCAGGTCGTGCAGCACGAGCAGGTGGGAGACCAGCTCGTCGCCCGCCAGCTCCGCCGCCAGCGGCTCGCCGGCCAGCGCCATCACCCGCGCCAGCCCGTCGCCGTACAGCTCAAGCAGCTCCCCGACCAGCTCGATCGCGGCCGGCTCGGCCTCGTCGAGGAGCGCCTCGATGCGCTCGATCCGCTCCGTCATCGCCCCCGCCGCCTATCCGGCCGCGCCGAACGTCGGCGAGTGCACCTGTTGGAGCACCTTCCCGTCGCCCAGGTACATGTGCACGCCGCACGGCAGGCACGGGTCGAAGCTGCGCACGGTACGCATGATGTCGATGCCCTTGAACGACTCGGGCCCGTTCTCCTCGAAGATCGGCAGCCCCTGGACGGCGTCCTCGTACGGGCCGGGCGTGCCGAAGCTGTCGCGCGGGCTGGCGTTCCACGGCGTCGGCGGGTACGGGTGATAGTTCGCGATCTTGCCGTCCCTGATCACCATGTGGTGCGACAGGACCCCGCGCACGGCCTCGTGGAAGCCGCAGCCGATCGCCTCGTCCGGCACGTCGAAGTCGTTGAACACCTGGGTCCGCCCGGCCCTGACCTCGCCCATCGCCTGCTCGACGAAGTAGCACGCCATCGCCGCCGCGTACGCGACGAAGTAGACGCGGGCCCGGTTGCGCTCGATGGTGTTGGCCCAGCGCGGCACCTTCCACTCGAAGCTCATCTCCGGCAGGGTCATGCTCTTCGGCAGGTTGATCTCCACCGAGCCGCCCGTGGCGCGGACGGTGCCGGTGTCGACCAGCCCGGCGAGCGCGGTCGACCAGAGCCTGGCCAGCGGGCCGCCGCCGGTGTCGAGCGCGAGGTGGTCGCCGGTGCGGCCGTCGTACCAGCGGGGGCTCATCACCCAGCTGTAGTTGCCGCCTTCCAGGTCGCGCTTCTGCGGCTTGGGCAGCGTCGTCTGGTTCCACGGGTGGCGCTGGTCGACCGGGTTGCCGAGCGGGTCGTGGGTGACGAACGTCTCCTCGGACTGCCAGTCGTCGTAGTACGAGCTGCCGAGCAGGATGCGGATGCCGAGGTTGATGTCGACCAGGCTCGTGGTGAGCAGTTCGCCGTCGAGCACGATGCCGGGCGTGACGAACATCTTGCGGCCCCAGGAGGCCATGTTCCGGTAGTCGTAGTCGACGGCGGCGGGGTCCTGGAAGGCGCCCCAGCAGCCGAGCATCACCCTGCGCCGGCCGACCTCCTCGTAGCCGGGCAGCGCCTCGTAGAAGAAGTCGAAGAGGTCGTCGTTCATGGGGACGGCCTTCTTGACGAAGTCGAGCACGCGCAGCAGCCTGGCCAGGTAGTCGGTGAACACCTGGGGTGTCGCGACGGTGCCGACGCCGCCCGGATAGAGCGTGGACGGGTGCACGTGGCGCCCCTCCATCAGGCAGCACATCTCCCTGGTGACCCGGCTGACCTGCAGCGCCTCGCGGTAGACGTCGCCCTCGAAGGGGTTGAACGCGCGCATGACGTCGGCGATCGTGCGGTAGCCGTGGATGCGGGCGTTCGGCGCCTCGGTGGTCTCGGCGCGCCGCAGCAGGCTCGGGTTGGTCTGCTTGACCATCTGCTCGCAGTAGTCGACGAAGACCAGGTTGTCCTGGAAGAGCGTGTGGTCGAACATGTACTCGGCGGCCTCGCCGAGGTTGATGATCCACTCGGCCAGCGGCGGCGGTTTGACGCCGTACGCCATGTTCTGCGCATAGATCGAGCAGGTCGCGTGGTTGTCACCGCAGATGCCGCAGATGCGGCTGGTGATGAAGTGCGCGTCGCGCGGATCCTTGCCCTTCATGAACACGCTGTAGCCGCGGAACAGCGACGAGGTGCTCCTGCACTCGACCACCTCGCGGTTGTTGAAGTCGATCTTCGTGTAGATGCCGAGGTTGCCGATGATCCTCGTGATCGGGTCCCAGGACATCTCGACCAGTTCGCGCTCGGTACCCTTCGCCTGGCCGCGTCCCGCGGTACGGGTTGTCACCTTGCCGTTCCCCCTAGTTGCCCCAGCGGGGGTCGTACCCGCTGGTCAGCTTGCGCCCGTTGTGCCGCCACTTCGGCTCCCTGTTGGCCGAGCGGTTGGTGATGGAGCGGAGCCTGCGGATCAGCGAGCCGTAACCGGCGCTCGCCGTCGCCGACACCGACGCGCCGGGGGGTTCGTCCATGAACGGCATGAACTTGTCGGGGAAGCCGGGCATCGTGCAGGCGATGCAGACGCCGCCCACGTTGGGGCAGCCTCCGACCCCGTCCATCCAGCCGCGCTTGGTGACGTTGCAGTTGACCACCGGGCCCCAGCAGCCGATCCGCACCAGGCATTTGGGCGAGTTGTAGTCGTGGGCGAAGTCGCCCTGCTCGTAGTAGCCGGCCCGGTCGCAGCCCTCGTGCACGGTCTTGCCGAACAGCCAGGTGGGCCGGAGCATCTCGTCCAGCGGGATCGTCGGCGCGAGGCCGGCCGCCTGGTAGAGCAGCCAGGTCAGGGTCTCCATGAAGTTGTCGGGCTGCACCGGGCAGCCGGGCACGTTCACGATCGGCAGGTCGCCCGCCGAGCGGAAGCCGGAGCCCAGGTAGTCGGTCAGGCCCATCGCGCCGGTGGGGTTGCCCGCCATGGCGTGGATGCCCCCGTACGCGGCGCAGGTGCCGATCGCGACCACGGCCCACGCCTTGGGCGCCAGCCGGTCGATCCACTCGTTGACGGTGATCGGCTCGCCGGTCGCCGGGTCGTTGCCCATGGCCGTCCAGAAGCCGTCGCCGTTGATCCGCTCGTTCGGGATCGACCCCTCGACCACCAGGATGAACGGCCCCAGCTCGCCCCGGTCGGCCTGGTGGAAGGCGGCCATGAAGGCGTCGCCGACCTCGGTGGCCAGCACCTTGTTGTGCAGGTGCACCTTGGGCAGGCCGGGCACGAGGCCGAGCAGCACGTCCTCGATGCTGGGCAGCGTGGCGGCCGTGACGGACACGGTGTCGCCGTCGCAGCTCAGCCCCTCCGAGGTCCACAGAATGTGCACCTCGTCGAGCGCGGTGGATGTCGTCATGGCCCAACCCCCCGATCGGCCACTCCAGGTGATGCTCCATCACCTCTCCGTAGCGCACATACCGCTCAGAACGCGCCCGCAAACCCACAGCCCTAACATGACACAAGGTGAGCATTCTCTAGCGCACCGTGTCATAACCTGCGCTTGCACGACGAGGCGGGGGCAGGCGGACACTCGAAGTGACCGCTCATCGCCCGACCGAGGAGGCTCCTCGTGCGCGACGGGTTCGAGTCCCGAGAGACCTGGCCTTTCGAGTGCCTGCGCTGCCTGTACGTCTGGGAGGAGGACTACCTTGTCCGTCACGTGACCGACGACCACGGCAACGAGGTCCAGATCTGGCTGAGCGCCGGAGTGACCGTGCAGCCACCCTGGTCGGGGATGGCCTGCCCGGCGTGCGGCGCGTACCACCTGACCTCGTTCCCCGCTCATTACCTCAGCCGTCATCCCGAGCTGACGGCGGCGCCCGACCCCCCGCCGCTGCCCAAGGCGCCGGTCGGCCCCGCCGGGGACGCGGAACCGTCGATCGCCTCCCCCGCCTTCCGGATGCCGCTGCCGCGCCGGATGCTCATCGCCCTCGGCGTGCCGGTGATCGCCTTCGCGGGCTACGAGCTCTACCGGTACGTCTTGGCCCCCATCGGGCACCACTAGCGGCCGGGCAGTTCGCGCAGCGAGCGCAGCGGCGAGGCCAGCCCGAGCGCGGTGCCGGCCAGCATCAGGCAGGACGTGACGACCAGCGTGGCCCGCGGCCCGAGCGCCGTGCCCGCCGCGCCGCCGAGCAGCGCGCCGAGCGCCTGCCCGCCGTAGGCCAGGAAGCGCCAGGTGGCGTTGGCCCGCGAGAGCAGTTCGGGCGCGATCAGGGCCTGGCGCAGGGTCTGCTGGTTGACCCCGAACAGGGAGGGGCCGCTGCCGCGCAGGACCTGCGACACGACGAGGACGGCCAGCGTGACGGCGAACGGGCCGGCCGCGGCGGCGAGCACCAGCCCGGCGGCGGAGGCCAGGCCCATGCCGGCGATGAACGCCGGCCCTGGGCCGAAGCGGTGGGTGACGCGGGTGGCCACCAGCGCGCCGGCGACACTGGCCACGCCGCTGACCGCGACGAGGACGCCGATCAGGCCCGCCGTGAGCCCCAGGCCGTGGACCAGGTAGAGGACGAGCACGACGGCTTGAGCCTGGCCGGCCAGCGCGCCCACGGTGGCGGCCAGGATCACCGCCCGCATGACCCGGTCGGCGAAGACCGCGCGCAGCCCCTCGGCGATGTCGGCCCGCAGCCGCACGCGGCGACGCTCCCCCGCCGCCGGTGGCCGGCCCGCCACGCCGATGCGGGTCTTGAGCAGGGCGGAGATCGCGAAGGAGGCCGCGTCCACGTCGATGGCGACCGGCGCGGTGAGCGCCGAGACCAGCAGGCCGCCCGCCGCCGCGCCGGTGGTGTTCAGCGTGGCGTTGCTCAGCATGAGCGTGCTGTTGGCGGCCAGCAGCCGCTCGCGCGGGACCAGCGACGGGGTGAAGGACTGCGCCGCCACCGCCTCGAAGAGCCCGGCCACCCCGGCCAGCGTCACCACCGCGTACAGGTGCCACATCCGCAGCAGGCCCAGGGCGGCCAGCACGGGCAGCGCACCGAGCAGCAGCGCCCTGGCCGCGTCGGCCAGCACGATCGTGCGGCGGTACGGCAGCCGGTCCACCCACACGCCGGCGGGCAGCCCCAGGACGAGGTGCGGTAACAGCCCGGCCGCGCCGAGCAGGCCCATCTCCGTGGCCGAGGCGTCCAGGTGGAGCACCGCCGTCAGGGGCAGCGCCACCGTCGTGACGCTGGATCCCAGCAGGGAGACGGAGTTGCCCAGGAACAGCCGGCGGAAGTCGGCGTGCGCGGCGAGGACCGCCCTGGGCCGGGTCAGGAGATGCCCAGCCGGTCGAAGTCCACCAGCAGGTCGGCGGCGTCGCGGGTGGCGCGGATGGCCGCGGCGTTCGGCTCGTCCACCTCGGCGACCCAGCGCACGGCCTCGTCGGGGGTCTTGCCGAACCGGACGTGCCTGACGGTCAGGCGTTCGAGGCGGATCCGGTCGTCGAGGTCGGCGTACCAGACCTCGGTCATCGCGGCCTGCACCCGCCGCCACGGCTCGCCGGACAGGAGCAGGTAGTTGCCCTCGCTGACGACGACCCTGGCCTGCGGCGGGACCGGGATGGCACCGGCGATGGGCTGCTCGATCTCGCGGTCGAACGACGGGGCGTAGACGACGTCGCTCTTTTCCGCGCGCAGGCGGTGCAGCAGCGCCAGATAGCCGTGGCCGTCGAACGTGTCCACGGCGCCCTTACGGCCCCGGCGGCCGAGCCGTTCGAGCTCGACGTCGGCCAGGTGGAAGCCGTCCATCGGCACCCAGACGGCGGGCAACCCGGTCTCGGTGAGCGCGCCGGCCAGCCAGCCGGCCAGCGTGGACTTGCCCGCTCCCGGGCAGCCCGCGATGCCGATCAGCACCCGCTCGCCGCCGCGCGCCAGCGCGCGCACGCGGTCGAGCAGCGCGCTCGCGTCAGGTCCGGCGGAACGGCTCAGAGCGCTCCCGTCGAGTCCGGCCGGACGGCTCACGGGGCTCCCGTCGGGTTCCGCTGAACGGCTCAAGGCGCTTCCTCGGGGGTCGGGGCCGGGGTCGGGATCATTATCGCCCGCGCGCGCCGGTCCCGGCCCGCCCGTTTCTCACCAGGTGACGGGCAGCTCGTAGACCCCGTAGACCTGGCCGTCGTGCTTGAACGGGATCTCCTCCATCTCCGCCGCCAGGGCCAGGGTGGGGATGCGCCGGTAGAGGGTGCCGTAGACGACCTGCAGTTCCAGCCGGGCCAGCGGCTGGCCAAGACATTGGTGCACGCCGAAGCCGAAGGCCACGTGGCGGCGGGCGTCGCGGCTCACGTCCAGCTCGTCGGGGTCGGGGAAGACCTCGGGGTCTCGGTTGCCGATGTCGTTGGGCATGATGATGCCCTCGCCCGCCCTGATGACCTGGCCGGCGATCTCGATGTCCGCCGTCGCGACCCGGCGCCGGCCGCTGTGGGTGATGTTGAGGTAGCGCAGCAGCTCCTCCACCGCCCCCGCGACCAGCGTGGGGTCCTCGCTCTCACGCAGCAGCGCCAGTTGGGCCGGATGGCGCAGCAGAGCGAGGGTGCCGAGCGCGATCATGTTGGCGGTGGTCTCGTGCCCGGCGATCAGCAGCAGCACGCCCATCTGGGCCGCTTCCTGCCGGGTCAGCTCGCCGGCGCCGACCCGGCCGGCCAGCTTGGACAGCAGGTCGTCGGCCGGGTGCTCGATCTTCCTGCCCACGAGCCCGTCCAGGTACTCGAACAGGCTCCCGAACGCGACCGCGCGCTCCTCCGGCGTGACGCTGCGCTTGATGACGGTCTTGCTGTTGTCCTGGAAGAAGTCGTGGTCGGCGTACGGGACCCCGAGCAGCTCGCAGATCACCAGCGACGGCACCGGCAGCGCGAACGCCTCCACCAGGTCCACCGGCCTCGGCCCGGCCAGCAGGTCGTCGATCAGCCGGTCCACGATCCGCTGGACGGCGGGGCGCATGCCCTCGACCCGCCTGACCGTGAACGCGCCCTGCACCATGCGGCGCAGCCGGGCGTGCTCGGGGTCGTCCATGAGGATGAAGCTGAGCGAGCCCCCACCCATGCCGGCGGTGTGGATCGGATAGCCGGGCCGGGTGACGTCGGCGCTGACCCGCGGATGGCCGAGCAGCGCCTTCTGCTCGGCGTGCGTGGTCACGAACCACGGCGTGCTGCCGTCCCACAGCCGCACCTTGGCCAGCGGGCCGTGGCGGCGCAGCTCCCGCAGCTCGGGCGGTGGGTCGAACGGGCACGTCGCGGCCCTGACGCCGGGGAACTCGGGGACCGCCTCGTCCGCGGTGATCTTCATCGATGACCCTCCTTGACTTCCGGCCTGTCTCACTGTGACGCCGCCTGTCGATTTGAGGCGGTATCAGCCAACCAAGCAGGTGGGACCGAGCCAAGCACGTGACTTAAAGTTTGCCTCCGGGCCACGTCCCCACCCTGGCGGCGCGCCCCGGAGCCCACTTCCTCCGGACGAGACCTCCGACACACCGGCCCGGTTTCTTCGCGAGCCTCATTGAATGGTCATGCAGTCGTATGTATATACTTCTACTCGTGTCCAAGATGCTCACCTCTCTCCCAGTAGGCGAACGGGTCGGGATCGCCTTCTCCGGCGGCCTCGACACCTCCGTGGCGGTCGCGTGGATGCGCGAGAAGGGTGCGGTGCCCTGCACCTACACCGCCGACATCGGCCAGTACGACGAGCCCGACATCGCCTCGGTGCCCGGTCGCGCCGGCGCGTACGGCGCCGAGATCGCCCGCCTGGTCGACTGCCGGGCGGCCCTGGTGGAGGAGGGTCTCGCGGCACTGTCCTGCGGGGCGTTCCACATCCGCTCCGGCGGCCGCACCTACTTCAACACCACCCCGCTCGGCCGGGCCGTCACGGGCACCCTGCTGGTGCGCGCGATGCTCGACGACGGCGTGCTGATCTGGGGAGACGGCTCCACCTTCAAGGGCAACGACATCGAGCGGTTCTACCGCTACGGCCTGCTCGCCAACCCGTCGCTGCGCATCTACAAGCCGTGGCTGGACGCCGACTTCGTCCACGAACTCGGCGGGCGCAAGGAGATGTCGGAGTGGCTGCTCGCCCGCGACCTCCCCTACCGCGCCAGCACCGAGAAGGCGTACTCGACGGACGCCAACATCTGGGGCGCGACCCACGAGGCCAAGGCGCTCGAACACCTCGACGCCGGCATCGAGCTGGTCGAGCCGATCATGGGCGTGCGGTTCTGGGACCCCGAGGTGGAGATCCCCACCGAGGACGTCACGATCGGCTTCGAGCGCGGCCGGCCGGTGACCATCAACGGCAAGGAGTTCCCCTCCCCCGTCGACCTGGTGCTCGAGGCCAACGCCATCGGCGGCCGGCACGGGCTGGGCATGTCCGACCAGATCGAGAACCGGATCATCGAGGCCAAGAGCCGGGGCATCTACGAGGCTCCCGGCATGGCGCTGCTGCACGCCGCCTACGAGCGGCTGGTCAACGCCATCCACAACGAGGACACCCTGGCCAGCTACCACAGCGAGGGCCGCAAGCTGGGCCGGCTGCTCTACGAGGGCCGCTGGCTCGACCCGCAGTCGCTGATGCTGCGCGAGTCGCTGCAGCGCTGGGTCGGCACGGCCGTCACCGGCGAGGTGACGCTGCGGCTGCGGCGCGGGGAAGACTACTCCGTCCTGGAGACCTCCGGCCCCGCGTTCAGCTACCACCCCGACAAGCTGTCCATGGAGCGCACCGAGGACGCCGCGTTCGGACCGCTCGACCGCATCGGCCAGCTCACCATGCGCAACCTCGACATCGCCGACTCGCGCGCCAAGCTGGAGCAGTACGCCGGGCTCGGCATGGTCGGCAGCCCGCACCAGACGCTGCTGGGCGCCACGCAGGTGGCCGCGACCGACCTGATCGGCGCGATGCCCGAGGGCGGGGCCGAGGCCATCGCCGCCCGTGGCGAGGTGCCGTCGCCGGGCGACGTCCCCGACGACGAGGAACTGCTCGACCAGGCCGCCATGGAGCTCGGCACCGACTGAGCCCGCCGCCGAAACTCCGAGCCGCGCCCCGCCACCCCCGGGGCGCGGTTCTTCGCGTTCGGGGGGCGGCGGGGTTTCGGCGGGGTGCGGGATCGAGGCCGCCGGCGGCGCGATGACCGGATCACGCCGCCGCGCGGAGCGGAAACGATCTTCAGTGCGGGGAACGATCTCCCGAGCGCCCGGCCCTTGGAACGATCTTCAACCGGGCTCCCCGAGCCGCCGATTCGCGATCCTGGATCGCGAATTCGCGGCCGAACAACCCTTCTGACCTGGTACGGAACCGGCAGTCAGCCGCCGTTCACCGGCGAAATTGATCAAAGCTGGACGGATGCCCCCAGACGCGGATCCTTCCCACGATGATTCTGGTAACAAACATTTCCCAAGATAACCGGTCTATCGTGTTGTCATTCACTGGAATTGTTGGAACATATGGTTCGAGTCATCGAGTGAGGTCCATAGATCGCATACCGGAAAAAGGGTAGCGGCGAGGGGAAAGGGGCAACGCTCATGCATCAGCGTGCTGTCCGAAACTTGGCCAAGCTCGAAACCACGCAGGCCAGGATCACCCGCCTTTTCGACGCGGCGGCCGGCGGGAAGAACAACTTCCTGGCCGACAAGGACACGGTGCGCCATTTCGATCAAGCCACCCCTGCCCTGACGAACGCGGCCCGCGCGGTGCTCGAGTTTCTCTCCCGGATGATTCGCCATCTTGCCACCGTCGAGGGCATCGACCAATTCATGATCGTCGGTAGTGGCATCCCCAGTGGCCTTCCGGCCGGCAATCGGTTACATGATCTGGCCCGCCGTTCCGCCGCCTCGAACCCGCGTGTGCTGTATGTCGAGAACAATCCGATGGTCGTCGCCATGGCCCAGGCCACCATCGAACCGTTCACCGATCTGGTGCGTGTGGTGGAGGGCGACGCCAGGGAGATCGACGACGTGCTGCGCGACCACGTGGTGCAGACCTTCCTCGACTGGGACCGCCCCATGGCCGTGCTGCTGCTGTCGGCCTACAGCCTCGACGACGACGAGCACGCCCACTACGTCATCAAGCGCCTGCGTCACACCGCTCCCGCCGACAGCTTCCTCGGCCTGCTGCACACCACGTTCGACGGCATCCCGCCGGAGCTGCTGCCCGCCATCCGCGACATGCTCGCGATGACGCTGCCCCACCTCGCGATCCGGTCCCGTGAGGAGGTGGCGGCCCTGCTGGAGGGGCTCGACCTGGTGGAGCCCGGTCTGGTGTGGGTGCCCGAGTGGCGTCCAGGCGGCGGTGACCTCGCCTGCCGCGACGAGCCCAGCTCTTCCGGCAACTTCGGCGCCGTGGCCCGCATCCCCTGAGCAGCCGTGGCCCGCATCCCCCGAGAAGCCGTGGACCCCATCCCCTGAGAATCCGCCCCTTCCATCGAGATTCTTCCCCTCACGCATTCACAAGAGCGAAGGTGAACGATTATCGTGGAATTGGGAGCGCTCCCAAAGGCCGAGAGATGTGATGCGTATGGCCCTCCAGCCAGGGTCCCTGTCCGCCCCGCCGGTCCGCACGGTGGAATACCTGCTGCCGTCCGTGCCCGCGGGGGTCGGCGAGGCCCGCTCCCTCGTCCGCTCCGACCTGATCCATTGGGGCCTCACGCACATCATCGACGACTGCCTGCTCATCGTGAGCGAGCTGGTCACCAACGCCGTACGCCACGGCGGCTCCGCCTACGCCCTGCGCTTGGAGACACGCGCGGGCCGGCTGTACGGCGAGGTCTTCGACCCGGGCGACGGCATCCCCGCCCAGCGCTCACCCGACCTGGACGCGCCCTCGGGGCGGGGGCTGCAGATCGTCGCCGCGATCGCCGACGAGTGGGGCGTGGCCGCCGCCAGCGGCGGCAAGGTCGTCTGGTTCTCGGTGATCTGCGCTCCCTGACGTCTCCCCCACCTTTCCTGACGCCACAAGCCCGGCGAAACCGTCATTCCGCCCGCACAGGCCCTCCGACCTGGTGCATCACACAGGCAATCTCCAGGTAAGCCAGGTACTCTCCCTCGGCATGAAGTGGCAGCGCACAATAAACGGCGCGCTGGCCAGGTACACAGGATTCCAGGTCAACCGAGTAGGTAAAGCAGGGCAAGCGGCGAGCACGCCGGCGAAGGCCCCGGCCAAGCGGCCGGAGACCCCGTTCCGTCCGCCGGCCGATCCCGAGACCGACCGCCTGCTGCGGGCACCGGTGTTCATCATCTCGCCGGTCAGGTCGGGCTCCACGCTGCTGCGGGCGATGCTCAACGCTCACCCGGACCTGCACGCTCCCCATGAGCTGCACGTACGCCGGTTGCGGGTGGAATTCGATACCTCGCTGGCCGAGAGGGCGATGTCCGCCCTCGGACACACCAAGGCCGATCTCGAACATCTGCTCTGGGATCGGGTGCTCCACCGCGAGCTGGTACGCAGCGGCAAACGGTTCATCGTCGAGAAGACCCCGGCCAACGCGTTCGCCTACGAGCGCCTGTCCGCCTGCTGGCCGGACGCCCGGTTCGTCTTCCTGCTGCGTCACCCCGCCTCGATCGCGACCTCCTGGCACGAGGCCAGCCCCGACAAACGCACCCCCGGCGAGGCCGCGGCCGACGCGCTGCGGTACATGAAGGCCGTGCAGCGGGCCCGCACCGCGCTGCCCGGCCTGACCGTGCGTTACGAGGAGCTGACCGCCGACCCCGAGCGGATCTCGCGCGGCATCTGCGACTTCCTCGGCCTGCCCTGGGCTCCCGAGCTGCTGTCCTACGGCCGGCCCGAGGTGGTGACCAAGGGTCTCGGCGACTGGAAGGACAAGATCCAGTCGGGCACGGTGCAACGGGGCCGCGAGCTGCCCCTGGCGGAGGAGATCCCCGAAGGACTCAAGGCCATGTGCCGGACCTGGGAGTACCTCTCGTGAAGATCCGCTACATGCTGCTGCACGCCTACGGCATGGGCGGCACCATCCGTACCGTGGTCAACCAGGCCAACGCCATGGCCGAGGCGGGCCACGACGTCGAGATCGTCAGCGTGGTCCGCCGCCGCGACGAGCCGCAGTTCGCCATCGACCCCCGGGTCCGGCTGTCGGCGCTGGTGGACCAGCGCGACGGCGTCGTGCCCGACTCGCTGGCCAGGAAGGTGTGGCGGCGCGCCCGCGGCAAGATCGTCCCGTACGGCGAGTTCGCCGCCGAGTACTTCACCGAACGCGTCGAGGGGGCGGTCATCGACTACGTCTCTTCGCTCACCGACGGTGTCCTCGTCACCACGCGCCCGGCGCTCAACCTGATCTCGGCCCGCCGCACGCCGGCCAGCGTGATCCGGGTCGCGCAGGAGCACATGAACCTGGCCTCCTACCACGAGGCGGTCCGCGAGCAGATCGCCCGCCACTACGGCCGCTTCGACACCATCGCCGTGCTGACCGAGACCAGCCGCGAGGAGTACACCACCCTCCTGCCGGGGACGCCGGTGGTGCGCATCCCGAACGCGGTGCACATGGACGACCGCGAGCACAGCCGGCAGCAGAACCCCGTCGTGATCGCCGTCGGCCGGTTGGTGCCCCAGAAGGGCTTCGACATGCTGATCACCGCCTTCGAGACCGTCGCCCGCGAACATCCCGGGTGGAAGCTGCGCATCTTCGGCACCGGCCCGTTGAAGGAGCGGTTGCAGGAACGCATCGACGAGGCCGGGCTGGGTGAGCGGGTCCGGCTGATGGGCCGCAGCAACCGCATCCACGACGAGCTGGCCAGGGCCTCCGTCTACGCGCTCAGCTCCAGGATCGAGGGGCTGCCGATGGCGATGATCGAGGCCATGGGCCACGCCCTGCCGATCGTCGCCTTCGACTGCCCCACCGGGCCCGCCGACGTCCTCACTCCGGGCAAGGACGGGGTGCTGGTGCCGCCGCGCGACACGGACGCCCTGGCCGCCGCGCTCGGCGAGGTGATCGCCGACCGCGACCTGCGGGTGCGGATGGGGGCCGCCGCCGCGGAGACGGCCTTCTCCTACACCCCGCGGGTCGTGATGCCGCTCTGGGAACAGCTGTTCGCGTCGCTGGAACACGGGCGCGCGAACGGCTCCAGAGCGGCCGGCTGACCGGTCAGCCCTTGTAGGGTTTGACGAGGTCCCCGTACTCCGCCTCGGAGGTGGCGTACTCCAGGGCGCCGGTCCTCGGATCGACGGCCACGAAGTACAGCCAGGGCCCCTTGGCGGGGTGCAGGGCCGCCTTGAGCGCCGCCGCGCCGGGCGACAGGATCGGGCCGGGAGGCAGGCCGCGATGCCGGTAGGTGTTGTACGGCGTCCGCTTCTTGACGTCCTTCGCGGTCGCCCGGGTGCCGTGCTTGCCGAGCCCGTACAGGAGCGGGCTGTCGACCTGCAGATACATGCCGCGATCCAGGCGGTTGCGGATGACGCGCGCCACCTTGGACATGTCGGCCTCGGTGGGCGACTCCGCCTGCACGATGCCGGCGATGATGACCGTGTCGAGGGGCGCGGGCCTGGCGTCCAGGCCGAGCTTGGCCGACTCCGCGCGGAAGCGGGCCACCATGGCGGCGAGGATTTCCGTCGGCGTGGTGGCGGCGGTGTACTCGTACGTGCCCGGGTAGGCGAAGCCCTCCAGCCGGCCCTTGGCGTAGGCGGGCAGGCCCAGCGCCCGACCGTCGCGCGCGGCCTGCTCGAAGGCGGCACGTGGCCTGCCGGTCGCCTGGGCGAGCCGGTCGCGCTGGCCAGCGAGGCGCGTCCCCTCCCTGATGGTGATCCGGTTCGGATGCG
>NZ_BAAAMU010000135.1:641-28858 GCF_039529435.1 Nonomuraea maheshkhaliensis | reverse complement strand
CCACCCGCCCGCCGCGCACCGCGCCGCCCTGCCCGCGCTGCGGCTCGGCGGCCACCCGGCTCACCTCCGAGTTCGGTGCCACCGCCTGCAAGGCCCTCTACCGCTGCACCGGCTGCCTCGAACCGTTCGAGCACGTCAAGGAGATCTGAGCATGACCACGCTCGCGCCCGGCCCCGCCGCCCGTTCCCGGGCCGCCGTCTTCCACCCGCTGGCCGTGTCGGCGGTGGACCGCCTGTGTGAGGACGCCGCCGCGATCACGTTCGACGTCCCCGGCGAGCTGCGCGACGCGTACGCCTTCGGCGCCGGCCAGTCGCTCACCCTGCGCCGCGTGATCGACGGGCGGGAGCACCGCCGCTCCTACTCGATCTGCGCCCCCGCCGGCGCCGCGCCGCGCATCGGCGTCCGCGAGATCCCCGGCGGGCTGTTCTCCTCCTGGCTCGTCCACGAGGTGCGGCCGGGCACCCGGATCGACGTCCAGCCGCCCGCGGGCTCCTGGCGGGCCGACCCCGGCACGGGCGAGCGGCACCTGTGCGTCGCCGCCGGCTCCGGCATCACCCCCATGCTGTCGGTCGCCGCGACCGTCCTCACCCACCCCGCCGCGCAGGTCTCGCTTCTGTACGGCAACCGTACGAGCCGTACCGTGATGTTCGCCGAGGAACTCGGCGATCTGAAGAACCGCTACGGGCCCCGGCTCCAGGTCGTGCACACGCTCTCGCGCGAGCCGCGCGACGTCGAGCTGCTGTCCGGCCGGCTCGACGGCGACCGGCTGCGCCGCCTGCTCACCACGCTCGTGCCGGTCGAGGTGTTCGACCATGTGTGGCTGTGCGGGCCGCTGCGCATGATCGAGGAGTCCCGCGCGGTGCTCGCCGAGCTGGGCGTGCCCGCGGAACGCGTCCACGTCGAGCTGTTCTACGCCGACGCGCCGCCGCCCCCGCCGAGACGCACCGGGGGCGGGATCCCGGCCGGGGCCACCACGGAGCTGACGACCGTACTGGACGGGCTGCGGACCACCTCGACCGTCTCCCGCGACGTGCCGATCCTCGACGCCGCGCAGGCCACCCGCGCCGACCTGCCGTTCGCCTGCAAGGGCGGGGTGTGCGGGACGTGCCGCGCGGTCGTGCGTTCCGGAGAGGTGGACATGCGGCGCAGCTACGCGCTCGAACCGTCCGAGGTGGCCGCCGGATTCGTGCTGACCTGCCAGACGTACCCGGTGGGGGGGAACGTGACCGTCGACTACGACGCCTGAGCCCCGCACCGCTCACCGATCCGGCCACCGACCGCCGTTACCAGTCACCGACCACCGACCACTGACCGGCCTCGACCCGCCCGCGACCGACCACAGGAGCCGCCACGTGCCCGAACACCCCGCCGTCCCGTCGTCAGGACTGCTCGTCGAGGAGGGCGAGGACCGGGTCGTGTGGCGGCTCAACCGGCCCGAGGTGCGCAACGCCATCGACCGCGAGCTCGTCGCCGCGCTGCACGAGGCGTGCGCCGCCGTCGAGGACGACCCGAAAGTCGTTCTGCTCATCGGCGAGGGCGGCACGTTCGCGGCCGGCGCGGACATCGCCCAGCTCCGCGAACGCGGCCGGGACGACGCGCTGCGCGGCATCAACTCCAAGATCTTCGAACGGGTGCACCGGCTGCCGATGCCGGTCATCGGCCTGCTCGACGGGTACGCCCTGGGCGGCGGCGCCGAGCTCGCCTACGCCTGCGACTTCCGCATCGGCACGCCACGTACCAAGATCGGCAACCCGGAGACGGGCCTCGGCATCATCGCCGCGGCCGGTGCGGCGTGGCGGCTGGCCGCGCTCGTGGGCGAGCCGCTGGCCAAGGAGATCCTGCTCGCGGGCCGCGTGCTGACGGCCACCGAGGCGCACGCCGTCCGGCTGCTCAACGAGATCGTCGAGCCCGACGACCTGCTCACCGCCGGCCACCGGCTCGCCGGCCGCATCACCGCCCAGGCGCCGCTGGCGACCAGGCTGATGAAGTCCGTCTTCCACGCGCCCAGGGACGCGCACCCGTTCGTGGACGACGTGGCGCAGGCCGTACTGTTCGAGACCGGGGAGAAGCAGGCCCGCATGACGGCGTTCCTGGACCGCCGCCACCGCAAAAGCCGTACCGACGAGGGCCGCTGACCAGACCCTCCGGTCCGCCGGTCCGGCGCGGTGATCACTCTGAGCCCGGCGCGAGAATTTCGGCGCCGGTGTCGTATCGAGGCATCGGCCGATCGTCTGTGAGGTGAGGGCCAGGCGGTTCGCGGCATCGCGCGGACGGCTTGGGAAGTCTCACCGGCCGAGCTCGAAGGAGCGCTTCATGCATCCCATCCTGAACACGATCGACATCGTGGTGTCCGACCTGGACGCCACCCTCCCGGCGAGCTGAGACGGAAAGGGCAGACAGCGATCGTGAAGTATGTGCTGATGTTCATCGAGACCGAGGAATTCGCCCAGAGGCTGGAGGCCATGGGGGAGCTGGAACAGCAGGCCGCCTACGCGGCCGTGACGCAGTGGTTCGCCGACCACGCCGACAAGATCACCCACCATACGCATCTGGCGCCGGTGCACACCGCCACCACGATGCGCCTGGGTCAGGGGGAACCGGTCGTCACCGACGGGCCGTTCGTCGAGGGCAAGGAGGTCGTCAGCGGGTTCGCCGAACTCGAGGTGGCCGATCTGGACGAGGCGCTGAAGATCGCGCGTTCCTGGCCGGCCTGCCCGGTCGTGGAGATCCGCCCCGCCTCATGAACGAGCCGGCGCACACCGAGGTGAGCCAGGAGGTGCTGGCCCGCGTGGTGCGTGAGCACGCGGGCCGGCTGGCCGCGTCCCTGATGTCGCTGCTGGGAGACTTCGCCGCCGCCGAGGACCTGGTCCAGGACGCGGTGGAGACGGCGCTGCGGCGCTGGCCCGACGAGGGGGTGCCGGAGCGGCCGGACGCCTGGTTGTTCACCGTGGCTCGGCGGCGCGGGCTGGACGTGCTGCGCCGGGAGTCGACCTTCCGGGCCAAGCTCGCCCAGCTCACCTGGCCGGTATCCGCGCCGCGTGACGACCGGCTGCGGCTGATCTTCACCTGCTGCCACCCGGCGCTGTCGCGTGCCGCGCAGATCGCGCTCACCCTGCGGGTGGTGTGCGGGCTGTCGGCCGCGCAGATCGCCGCCGCGTTCCTGGTGCCCGAGGCCACGGTGGCGCAGCGCGTCACCCGCGCCAAACGCAAGATCGGCGAGGCCGGGATCCCGTACCGCGTTCCTGCCGGGGAGGAGTTGCCGCAGCGCGTGGAGGAGGTGCTGGCGGTCATCTATCTGCTGTTCAACGAGGGTTACCTGTCCAGTACGGCCGAGCGGGCCCAGGCGCGCGATCTGGTCGATGACGCCGAGTGGCTGGCCGCGCTGCTGGCGAACCTGCTGCCGAAGGAGCCCGAGGCGGCCGGGCTGCTGGCGCTGATCAGGCTGCACCGGGCACGCGGCGCGGCCCGCTTCGACGCCCAGGGCCGCCTGGTGCTGCTGGCCGATCAGAATCGCTCGCTGTGGGACCGCCAGGCCATCGAGCAGGCCACCGCCTTGCTCACGCGCGCGGCCCGCGCCCACCGGCGGCCGGGGCCGTACCAGCTGCAGGCCGCGATCAACGCCTGCCACGCCGAGGCCGAGACCTTCGCCGCCACCGACTGGGCGCAGATCCTGGTGCTGTACGACATGCTGCTGCGCCTGGCGCCCTCGCCCGTGACGCGGCTGCACCGCGCCGTCGCCCTGCGGCACGTCAAGGGTCCTGGGGCGGCCCTGGCCGAGCTCGACGACCTCGGCCGGGAATTGGCGCGTTACCCGCTCCTGCACGCCACCCGGGCCGACCTGCTGCGCGCCCTGAACCGCCGCCAAGAGGCTCATCGGGCCGATGAGCGGGCGCTGGAGCTGACCGCCAATCCGGCTCAGCAGGCGCTGCTGGAACAACGCCTTGGCTGGGACTGACCGCTGTCGTCAGGTTCAGCAGGCCCCACGGAGCCTCACCCGCGGCACTGTCGCATCGGCGACCGCTGTGACCGGTTCGGCGGCCATTCCGCCGCGGCACCGGCTCAGGCTTCGTGCTTGGCCAGGCCGTCGAAGGCGATGGCGGTGATCGCGTCGGCGACCAGCGCCAGATCGTACGCGCCGTCCGGCCGATACCACTCGACCAGCGAGTTGACCATGCCGAACAGCAGCCGGCTGACCAGCCCGGGCGGCACGTTGTCACGCAGCGCGCCCTCGGCGACGGCGTCGGCCACGAGCGCGGCCAGCCGGTCGTCCAGCCAGCGCCGCCGTTCCAAGGCCGCCAGCTCGATCGCGCTGTTGCCGCGCACCCGCAGCAGCAACGTGACGGACGGCTGGTGCGCCACCAGCACCTCCACGCTGCGCCGCAGCACCTCGCGCAGCCGCTGGTACGCGCTGACCCCGGCCTGCTCCCGCGACGCCTCGGTGACGACGGCGGTCAGCTCGTCGAGCGCGTCGTCGAGCGCCTGGGCGAGCAGTTGCTCCTTGCTCGTGACGTGGTGGTAGATGGCGGCCTTGGTCAGCCCCAGCTCCTTGGCCAGGTCGCCCATGCTGGTGGCGTCGTAGCCGCGGCGGTTGAACAGCTCGACCGCGGCACGCAGGATCGCCTGCTGGTCGTAGCCCGGACGGCCTCGCCGGCGGCGCGGAGCCGGCTCGGCATGCTCTGTCCTGGTCACGAAAGCAGCATCTCACGCGCCCGGCCCCACCTCGCCCGCCGCTCCGGCCACCATTGTCCCCGTTCCGTCACGCTCGGGTACGGGGGAGCCGCACGGAACCCGGTGCGGCCGCATTGCCGAGCGCTCATGATCACGCGGAAGCGGGCGCTGGAGGGTCGTCAGTCGCGGCGGGAGGGGCTGGGGATTACGGGCTCGGATGGTGACTGGAGCTCAGACGGCCGAGGATGAGGCGCGCCACTTCGTACGGGGCCTCCAGGTGCATGTCGTGGCCGGTGGCCAGGTCGGCGAGGGAGAGCAGCGGAGTCTGCGCGGCGGCCGTCATCAGTTCGCGAGCGAAGCCGCGGACGTAGGCGTCGAAGGCCACCGAGACAGCCGGAGGCAACATCGCACTCAGGTCCGAGCCGCTGGAAGAGACGACGAGGAGGGGACAGCGGGCCGCCCGGTAGACGGCGATGAGGTCGAGCGCGTCCATCTGCGCGATGAAGTGAGTCATCTCCGGATCGCCCGCCGTCTGTTCGGCGAGGAACGCGCGCATTGTGTGCTCGGCGCCGACCGGGTCGACTCCGTCGAAGGGCCCGGTGGGATTGGTATGCCCGTCCAGATTGACCGCGAGGGGGCACTCGGGATGCTCTGAGGCCCACAGGGCCGCGACGATGCCGCCCAGCGAGTGCCCGGCCACGGCGGGATGCTCCAAGCCGTGGTCGTTGATCGCCTCACCTACGGACTCGACGGCTCCAGCCCAAGACCACGAGCCCAGATCCGGCGAATCGACCGCTACCGTGCGTAGCCCCGCTGCCTCCAGCAACGGCGCGGCGAGCCGCCAGTCCGTGGACCTCCGCCCACCGCCGGGCAAGAGAAGAATCTCCGTCATCGTGGCACTCTCCCGGCCCGGCGCCCGCCACCGCAACCCCGATTCCGCCCCTCGGCTGCCGCAGGCCGTGATGCGGCGGCGACCCGATCCATGAGGACCCTTTGCCCATGGACCACCGGCTCCGAGGCGTGCAGCATGACGCGGACCTGGCGGCCGATCAGCCGGGCAGGTGCCGAGTAGCGGTTGGTGCGCACGGTGATCTGGCTGTAGCGGTCCACCCGCGGGCTTGTCCTGGCGGATGAGCCCGCCGGCAGCTGTTGTCTGCCGGGACCGGTGCTCATGGACTCCGTGACAGCCGGGGCCGAGCCGGGTGTCCAGTTCCCGAACGGCGGAGGTCTGCCGGAGCAGGCCCCCGTCCCGATCGGGGCCGGCGGCTGGATGGTCCGCGCCGTCCGCGCTTCACCGATCGAGGACACCTCGGTGGGCGTGATCCAACTTCTGCCTCAGCCATCGAACTGACCAAAGTGCTCCCTCTGCGGGGAGAGGATCAGGACGCCTCTCCGTCCGGTCGGCTGAGGAGCCCATCGAGGATCTGCCGGCGTGCGATGCGCGCGGCACCCGCCTGGTCGGCTTCTGCAGCGGTGCTTTCACTTCGGCCGAGGCCGGGGTCCTCGACGGGTGCCGGGCCGCCGCGCACTGGCAGTGGGCGGATTCCTTCCGGGCCCGCTTCCCTTCCGTCCGGCTCGAAACAGACGTGTTGTTCGTGGACGACGGCGACATTCTCACGGCCGCGGGAAGCGCAGCCGCGCTCGACCTCGGCCTGCACATCGTTGCAGCGCCGTTTCCACGCCAGATGGGCACCACACCGCCGGCGTGGCTCACAAGGGAACGACTCGCCCTGGCATGCCGGCTGATCGAGCGGGGCGAGTCGCGCTTCGAGACGGTCGCGCGGCACAGCGCGCTGGGCACCGCTGCCAACTTGCGTGCACTGATGCGTCGCAAGATCGGGCTCACTCCATTGGCGTACCGGCACCGATTCGGCCCGGGGACGGGCAAGGGATCGACCTGACCTCCAAACGCGCGGCTTTCACGCTGTGAATATACGTTCCGTGTCGGGGAACACACTGTCCGTATCGGGACGTGCCGATGCGAAACGTCGACCAGCGCGAAGGCGACCTTGCCTTTGAGTTCGAACCGCATATGCTCTGCGAGGGAATGATCGTGTCAGAACGCGGAGAGCCCACAAGGGAAGAGAAGATCCAGGATGCGCTCAGTGCCGCCCCGCGCTTCATCGCGGAGACGGCAACGGTTCTGGACGCGGACATGAAGACAGTCCTCAGGGAAGGGTCGCCCGACTGGATCTGCGTGCCGACTCCCCCCGGTCAGCCGGCCCCCGGCCCCATGTGCCTTGACCCGACCTGGATGCAGTTCGTCCAGGAGGTCATGCAGGGCAAGACCCCGACGATCGACCGGATCGGGATCTCGTACATGCTGATGGGAGAGGCCGGTGCGGACTTCGATGATGTCTTCGCCACACAGCCCCCGGAAGGCAAGGACTGGTATCGCGCCGGACCCCATGAGATGTTCTGCTTTCCCCAAGGCACCGGACACATCTTGAAGGGGATCGGGCACGACCCGTCCTCGGGACAGCCTTATGTACGACCGGTTCGAGGCGCTGAGCCCATGCTCGTCGTCCCGGTCGCCAAGCCGGGCGAGACAGCCTGCGGATGCCGGAGCGACTGCCCCTGTTGCCGCAACAACTCGGCTGCACCTGATTCCGAGTCCTCGGCTTGAGGCATTCATAGGGCATAGGGGGGCGTCGGCCGCTGGCGGGGTGGACGAGCGCGCCAGGCGCGCTCGCGAGTTGATCGACTCGCTGCCTGCCGGTTTTCGGACCGATCACATTCTGGAGACGGCGCGGGACTGCCCGAGCGGAGCGAGGACCGCTCGGGCCAGGTCCCGGTCGGCAGTTAGGTCAGGTGGCGGGTGAAGAAGTGCACCGTGCTGTCCAGTTCGTACGCAGGCAGGACGTCCGCGTGTTTGCCGGGGTTGGCGTGCAGTGTCTTCTCGGGCGATCCCAGGGCGTCGAACAGGGCCAGGCCCTGGGCCCGTGGCACCCGTTCGTCGTCCCACTGCATCAGGAACTCCACGGGGACGGTGATCCGTGCCGCGGGCTCGGCTGAGGCGGCGGCTCCGCCCAGGCCCAGGACGGCCGCGCGGATGCGGGGTTCGGCGGCTACGAACGGGACGCCGAGGCCGCAGCCGAGTGAGACGCCCCAGTAGCCGGCCGGGCCTCGGCCGACGTGGTCCAGTTGCTGGACCGTGTCCAGCATGGCCTGCCATTCCGGTACGGTTTGCCGGGCTACGAGAGCCTGGAACTCGGCGATCAGTGCGGCCAGGTCCGCCCCGGCTGCCAGCCGTGCCTGGTTCTCGGTGTTGATGCGGTCGTATTCCGGGTCCACCGGCCGGTCGCCGTGGCCGGGCACGTCGGCCGCTACCACCGCGAAGCCGCGTTCGCGGACGAAGCGGTGTGCGCGGGTCAGGATGCCGGGGGTCTTCTTGTGCTGGCCGCCGCCGTGTCCCATGACGATGAGCGGGCGGGTGCCGGTGGCGGCTGCCGGCGTCCAGAGCACGCCGGGGACGTCGCCGAGGGTGAAGAGCTGTTCGCGGACGCCGTCGGACGACGTCTCGGAGATGATGCGCATGAACGTGGAAAGCCTTTCGGGATGCCCGCGGGCTCTCCCTAGGCCGTGGGAGAGAGGGAGGCCCGGCATGTCACAGCGTTGATGGGACTCACCTCCTCGGTTCGCACTGGCTCACGGCGCTGGTCAAGGTATCACAGGTGGGCGATCATCGTCCCGCCCGGCGGGCGAAGCGGTCGGGCGGCGATGTGGTAAGGCGGCGGTGTGGGAGGTGGGGGACGGGCGGGTGCCGGCGGTGTTGAGCGACTTACGCAGCCGGGTCAGCACGGTGCGCAGGATCCGGGAGACGTGCATCTGGGAGATGCCGAACTCCTCGGCGATCTCGGCCTGGGTCAGGTTGCCGTAGAAGCGCAGCAGCAGGATGTGGCGCTCGCGGTCGGGCAGGGCCGCGACGAGCGGCCGGACGGCCGCCGCGTCGATCATGGTGTCGAGCGTGGTGTCGCGGTCGGGGATGAGGTCGCCCAGGCAGGCCCGGCCGCCGCCGGAGTCGTCGCCGGCCGGCGCGTCCAGGGACAGGGTGCTGTACGCGGCCGAGGCGTCCATGCTGCGCAGCACCTCCTCCTGCGGCAGGCCCATTCTGGTGGCCAGGTCGGCCGTGGTCGGCGTCCGGCCCAGTTCCTGGGTCAGGTCGGCGGTGGCCCGCTTGAGCTCGGCGCGGCGCTCCTGGAACAGGCGCGGCACCCGCACGGCCCACGTACGGTCCCTGAAGTGCCGCTTGACCTCGCCCGACACGGTGATCGCGGCGTACCCGCGGAACTCGTGGCCGAGGCTCGCGTCGAAGCCGTTGATGGCCTTGACCAGGCCGAGGTAGGCGGCCTGGCGCAGGTCGTCGACCGGCTCGCCGCGGGCGGAGTAGCGGCGGGTGACCTCGGTGACCAGCCACTGGTGCATCTCCACCAGCCGTTCGCGGACCTGGGCGCGGCGCCGGGCGCCGACGTCCGGCCGGGCCATCTCGTCGAGGAGTTCTTCTGCGGTCATGAGTTCGAATGCGCGGGGCTGGGCGGTCATGGTGTGGTCGTATTCCTGCCTGTACGGCGTGCCGCCCGGCCCGGAGGGGTCCGTCCAGGGGCGCGCCTCGAATGTGTCGCGAGACGAAGCCCTCTGCTGGACCTCTCCACTCATCCGCTGACCGGGGAAAGCCGTGCCAGTCCTCCCGGAAGGTGACAAATCCGGACCTGGGCTGAGGTTCGGTTCCGGATTTGTCAGCTGCTGCGAGGACTGCGTTGACGTTTCGCCTCCGGTCCCGGGTGGGGGTCCTGGACTTCCGCTCCCGTTCCGGCTCAGGGCTCACAGTCCTGCCTGGGTTCCGGCTGAGGTTTCGGTTCGGCCGAATGGGGCAGCGGGCCGGACCGAAGACGAGGGTGAAGACCAAGACGGAGGCGGGGTGATCTGATGTACCGTGCCCGGTCCGGTGGGGCCGATCGCGCGGCGGCCGATCGCCATGCGCCCGA
Organism: Nonomuraea maheshkhaliensis; assembly: GCF_039529435.1. Taxonomy (NCBI): domain Bacteria; kingdom Bacillati; phylum Actinomycetota; class Actinomycetes; order Streptosporangiales; family Streptosporangiaceae; genus Nonomuraea; species Nonomuraea maheshkhaliensis. Next base: position 19,205 of record NZ_BAAAMU010000135.1, on the reverse strand, counting down.
CGATTACGCGGCCGGCCGTGACAGGAACGGCCGTTATCCGGCTGACCGATACGCAACCGGCCGTGACACGCCCGAGCGCTACCCGGGTGACCGTTACGCGGCCGGCGGTGATGCCGCCGACGAGGCCGCCCGTCTGGAGGCGCCGCACTTCCAGGCGTGCCACCCGGGCACCCCGATGCGGTACGAGCCCGCGTACGGCATCGGCGCCGGCGGCCGTCCCCTGACGTCCGAGCGCGACCGTGACGCCGAGCGCATCCGGGCCGTGCTGCGCCGCGTGGACGGCCCCCGGCCGGCGGAGGCGGAAGAGCGGTACGACAGGGCGGCGGGAGAGTGCTACGACGACACCGTCACCGTCACCGGCGGAGACGACGGCGTTTACGTCGTGACCTGCGCCGACGCGTACGCGGCCGGGCCGGCCCGGATGGGGGCCCGCGTCTCCGCGCTCGCCCGCGCCGGCATGACCGCCGACCCCCGGCCGGACGGCGTGCTTCACGTCCGGGTGACACCGGCGCGCTGACGCCCCGCGAGCGAGCCCGACCGCCACAGCACCGCCGCCAACCACACCCCGCCCACCAGGATGAGAGCGCCGTGGACGACCCGCAGCGGGTAGGGCCCGAAGAACTGCGGGATGAACAGCGCGAACCCCACCGCCGGCGGCACACCGCCCCACTTCTGCAGCCTGCCCGAGCGCCAGATGGAGACCGCCGCCATGACGGTCCCGGCCCCGAGCAGCACCAGGCCGACGGCGAACATCGTGACCGCGACGGGCCCGTAGCGGAACTCCTCGGCCAGTTCCATCAGCGCGGGCGCGCCGTCGCGCAGGGAGCGCTGGGCGATGACGTTCAGCCCGAAGTCCTCGGCCCCGTAGTACGGCAGCGTCAGGCCCGCCCCGATCCACGTCACCACGGCGGCCCGCAGCGAGAGCCGGTCGCCGAGCACCTGGTGCAGCCCGAGCACGCCCAGGCCGAGCAGGATGAAGCCGATCATCGCGGCCGCGTGCCCGGCCACCCACGCGGTGGAGGCCATGGCGGCTGCGTCGTCGGTCGAGGGGCGGATCGCCGGATAGAGGAGGAAGAGCAGCCCGCTGGAGGCGTAGGCGGCGGCGGTCAGCCGAGGGGTGGTCATCAGTGCTCCCTTGAAGGTGCGTCGCTCTGCTATGAGAGCAATGCTCTCGTCAAGGGAGGGCAGCTGTCAAGAGCGGTGCTCTCGTTCCGGAGAGCTGTTCCCGTCGAGGCGGGAGGGCCGTTCCTGCCGAGGTGGGGTCAGCAGCGGGACGAGGGTCCTGTCGCCGAGGCGGGTGATCGCGGCCAGCGGCTTGACCGCGGCCCCGACCAGCAGTGCCAGCCCGGGCCGGCCGGACGCCCTGGCCAGGCCGGGACCGAGCGCGGCCATCATCGCGGTGAGCGCGGGCAGCGGCCGGATCCACATGGTGAGTTCCTCGATCAGCCCCTCCTCGTCGAACCGCAGGACGGCCGTCTCGTCCATCGTCATGCGCCCGACCCGCGCGGTGGCCGTCACCGCCCGCGTGCGCTCGTCGCCGATGTCGCTCTGGTAGCGGAGGTCGGAGACGGAGTCCAGGACGACGGAGAACAGCCGGTTCACCTGCTCCCTGCCCCGGAACGCGGCCCGGCCGCTGAGCGGGGAGTGGAAGACGACGTCGTCGGCGAGCGTGGCGGTCAGGGCGTCGAGGTCGTGCTCCTCGCCGGCCCGCCGGTACGCCAGCGCCGGTGAGTCCTGAATATGAACTGTCATGGGTTCACTTTATCAACCCACTATCCTGGGGTCATGAACAGGTTCGGTGAGATGCACTGCTCCATCGCCCAGGCCGTCGGCGTCGTCGGTGAGCCGTGGACGCCGCTGATCCTGCGTGACCTGTTCCTCGGCCTGTGCCGGTTCGACGACCTGGCGCAGGACCTCGGGATCTCGCGCAACCTGCTGACCCGCCGCCTGGAGCACCTGGTGAAGGCGGGGGTGGTGGAGAAGCGGCGCTACCGGGAGCGCCCGCCGCGCCACGAATACGTGCTGTCGCCGGCCGGCCGTGACATCGTGCCCGCGCTGATGACGCTGATGGCCTGGGGCGACCGGTGGGCCACCCCGCCCGGCGGGCCGCCCGCGCTGCTCGTGCACGACTGCGGCGAGCAGTTCACGCCCGTCGTCACGTGCCCGCACTGCGGGGGCGAGGTCACGGCGGACACGGTGACGGCCGTACGCGGCCCAGGAGCGGCTCAAGGGCCGGGAACGATGCTCCTGTCCGCGGGAGTCGCCGCCGAGGCCAGCGAGGCCAGCGAGGCCATCAGCTGAGCCCAGGCCGGCTGAGCCCAGGCCGGCTGAGCCCGCCCGGGCTGAGGCCGGCCGGGCACTCGGGACGCGGCTCAGCCGGCCCGGGACGCCAGCTCAGACCCGCCCCGGCACCTCGTTGCCCGCCGCGCGGATGGCCTTCGGCAGGTTCGTCATGGCCAGCAGCACGAACCCGAGCACGAAGAAGATGACCATCGACAGGATGGCGATCCGGTAACTGTTCGTGAGCTGCAGCGTGATCGTGATCGTGAGCGAGCCGATGAACGCCGACCCCTTGTCGCTGATCTGCAGCAGACTGAAGTATTCGGCCTCCCGCCCCTTGGGGATCACCTGTGAGAACAGCGAGCGCGACAGCGCCTGCGTGCCCCCCAGCACGATCGCGATCGCGAACGCCATCAGGTAGAACTGCAGCGCCTGCCCCTCGGCCACGAACATGGCCATCGCCACGATCGCCGTCCACACCACCAGGCTGGCCAGAACGGTGCGCTTCGTCCCGATGCCGCGCGCCAGCCACCCGAGCAGCAGCGCCCCGAAGAACGCCACGAACTGCACCATGAGGATCGCCGTGATCTGCACGGTCTGGTCCAGTTTGAGCGCCTCGGAGGCGAAGGCGGCGCTGTTGCCGATGACCGTCTGCACGCCGTCGTTGTAGACCAGGTAGGCGACCAGGAACAGCAGTGTCAGCGGATAGCGCCGCAGCTCCGACAGCGTACGGCCGAGCTGGCGGAAGCTGCCGCCGACCGAGCGCAGCGCCGTGCTCTCGTGCGCGGGCACCGGCCGGTTGCGCAGCCGCAGCAGCGGGAAGATCGTGAACGTGGCCCACCACAGGCCCGCCGACATCATGCAGATCCGCACCGCCATGCCCTGGGTCAGGCCGAGGCTCTCGTGCTGCAGGAAGAGCACCAGGTTGAGCGCCAGCAGCAGGCCGCCGCCCAGATAGCCGATCGCCCAGCCTCGTGACGACACCGCGTCGCGCTCCTCCGGGGTGGAGATCTGCGGCAGGAACGAGTCGTAGACGACGACGGAGGCGCCGTAGGCCACGTTGGCCAGGATGAACAGCACCCCGCCCAGCAGGTAGCGGTCGCCCTCGACGAAGAACAGCGACATCGCGGCCAGCGCCCCGAGGTAGGCGAAGACGCCGAGCATCTCCCGCTTGCGGCCGGTGTGGTCGGCCAGCGCGCCCACGATCGGCAGGAAGACGATCTGCAGGAACACCGCGACCGTGGTGATCAGCCCGAAGTACGCGGCCGGCCGGATGTCGGCGCCCAGCACGTCGACGTACCCCAGCCCTGGATTGTCCGCCACGAGCCGGTCGAAGGTGTCGGCGCAGGTCGCGGCGGCCACGCCGGGGAAGTCCCTGGCGCAGGCGGCGGTCTTGGCGACCGGGATCAGGTAGGGGCCGAGGAAGACCGAGATGATCGTGGTGTAGAAGGCGGAGTTGGCCCAGTCGTAGAGGTACCAGCCGCGCTGCTCACGCCGGCGGGCCGCCGGGGAGTCGTCGAGGTCCGCGGGGGGTGCGGGTACGGGCATGATGTCGTGTGGCTCCTATGCGGGCGGCCGGGGGCCGGGGGAAGGGGACTCTCAGGCGGCCATGCTGCCGGGATGCCACTGGCCGCGCCGTTCGAGCACGCCGCGCAGGCCGGTGACGTTGTCGGTCATGATGCCGTCCACGCCCAGGTCGAGCAGGTGCTCCATGCGGGCGGGGTCGTTGACGGTCCACACGTGCACCTGCATGCCGATGGCGTGCGCCGTGCTGATCAGGCGCCGGGTGGTGACCCGCAGCCCGCGGAAGCCCACCGGCACCTGCGCGCACGGCACTCCGGCGCGCGACAGGCGGGTCAGCAGGCGGCCGTAGCCGGAGGTGGCCGCGGCGGCCCGCAGAGCGGCCACGCCGCGCGGGCCGAGCGCCGAGCACACCTCCCTGCCCAGCGCCGCCCTGGCCAGCGCGAGGCGCTCGTCGGAGAACGAGGTCAGGCAGATCCGGTCGTAGGCGTCGGTCCGCCTGATCGCCTCGGCCAGCGGGGCGATGGCGGCCGCCTCCTTGACGTCGATGTTGAACCGGATCTCCGGCCAGGTGCCGAGCAGGTCTTCCAGCAGCGGGATCTCGTGCACCCCGCCGATGCGGGCCCTCCTGACCGCCTGGTAGGGCAGCTCGGAGATGCGGCCGCGCCCGTCGGTCACGCGGTCGAGCGTGTGGTCGTGGAAGGCCACGAGCACGCCGTCGGCGGTGGCGTGCGCGTCGGTCTCCAGATAGGCGTAGCCGAGCGCGACCGCCCGCTCGAAGGCGGCGGCGGAGTTCTCCGCGCCTTCCGCCGCTCCGCCGCGGTGGGCGAAGGCCAGCGGCCCTGGATGGTCGAGGAAGGCGAATCGGCGGCTCAGCACGTCTGGAAGTATGCCCTTCCCTGATGAACGGTGAGGTTACGAATCGGGGAGATTCTGCCACTCCTGGCGGCGCGCCTCGGCCAGCGCGATGGCCGCGGCAACCGCCACGTTGAACGACCCCACCCGCCCGACCTGCGGGATGTAACAGGCGCCGTCGACGGCGTCGAGCAGGGCGGGGGAGCAGCCGTGGTCCTCGCTGCCGACCACCAGGCACACGTCGCGGTCGAGATCGGCCCGGTGCAGCGGCCTCGCCTCCGCGGTCAGCTCGATGGCCAGCACGGTGTAGCCCTCTTCCCTGGCGGCCTTGACCGCCTCGGTGGCCGGCACCGCCTCGTGCCAGGTGACCAGGCGCTCGGTGCCGAGCGCGGTCTTGCCCGCCTTGGGGTTGGTGGGCGGGGTGGCGTTGCCCGCCAGCCAGATCTCGTCGACGCCGAACGCGGCGGCGCTGCGGAAGATCGAGCCGACGTTGAACGGGCCGGTGACCGACTCGACGATGAGGCCGAGGCGGTTGCCGGTGTTCCTGCGCCAGGTGCGGTTGAGCCGCTTGACGTCGGTGGGGCGCAGTTGCCTTCTCAACGGGTCACCTTCAGTATCCGGTAGGCGGCCCGGCTGGCCTCGCGTGAGGCCTGCCACCCCTGCTCGCCGAGCCAGCGCTGCAGGGAGTCGGAGCCGAGGTGTTTCTGGACGACCAGGTAGGCCACGCCGTCGGGCGTCAGCCGGGTCAGCCACCTGGTGAGCATCTCGTGCAGGGCCGGCTTGCCGATGCGGATCGCGGGGTTGGACCAGATGGCCCGGAACCGCACGTCGTCCGGCACGTCGTCGGCGTGCACCGATCTTACTTTGTAAAGGCCGGCGGCCTTGGCGTTCCGCTCGGTCAGCTCCAGGCTACGGCGGTTCACGTCCACGGCCCACACGCTCGCCTCCGGCGCCCGGGAGGCCATGGTGAGCGCGATCGGCCCGTAGCCGCAGCCCAGGTCGAGCAGGTCGCCCTCCTGGGGCGGCGGCGGCACGCTCTCCAGCAGCACGCGGGTGCCGACGTCAACCCGTTCGGGCGAGAACACGCCGCTGTCGGTCTCCAGCCGCAGATGCAGGTCGGGCAGGACGAGATCGACCCGCCCCGGCCTGCTCGCCGCTCCCGGCTCCTCGGAGAAGTAGTGCGCCACGTCGCCAAACGTTACGGGATCCGTGAACCGAACAGGACCGCGGCGCCCGCCACCAGCACCCCGGCCAGGATCGCGGCCACGATGAACCACTGGGTGATCTCCTGGTTGACCAGCTTGTAGCCGAGCGAGGTGCCGATCTGCTCGTAGACCTCGCGCAGCTCGCTGCCGGACTCGGCGGTGTAGGCGCGGCCGGTGGTGCCGTCGGACAGCGACTGCAGGGTCTGCTTGTTGACCGGGACGTTCACGGGCCTGCCGTCGATGGAGACGGTGCCCTCCTGGGTGCCGTACGCGATCGTGGAGACCGGTACGCGGGCCTGCTGGGCGGCCTCGATGGCCTCGTTGACCGACCGTCCCGAGGTGTTGTCGCCGTCGGACAGCAGCACGATGGCGGCCGGCGGCGGGTCGGTGGCGGCCTGCTGGTCGAAGGAGCGCAGCGAGTCGAGCGCGTTGAAGACGGCCTCGCCGATCGCGGTGCCGGGGCGGGTGGTGAGGTTGCCGATGGCGGTCACCACGGCCTGGTGGTCGGTGGTGGGGGAGATGACGACGTTGGCCGAGCGGGCGAAGGAGACGACGCCGACGTTGAAGCGGTCGGGCAGTTCCTTGGCGAACGCCTGGGCGGCGGCCTTGGCGGCGCTGATGCGGTCGGGCTGGACGTCGTCGGCGTCCATGGACAGGGACACGTCGAGGGCGATCATGATGGTGGCGCGGTCGCGGGGGACGCGTACCTCGTCGGCGGGTTTGGCGGCGCCGACGACGAGCAGCGACATCATGAGCAGGAACAGGCCGGGGGCGACGTGGCGGCGCCAGCCGGGACCGGCGGGGGCGACGAGGTCGAGCAGGGCCAGGTTGGTGAAGCGCACGGTGTAGCGGCGGCGGGCGAACATCGACAGGACGTAGCCGGCCGCCAGCAGCAGCACCAGGACGAACAGCCACAACCAGCCCGCGGCGAGGAATGTCATGCGGAGGGCCTCCGGTGGGCTAGGTGGCTCGTGCGCCGCTGGCGGAGCACGAACTGCGCGACGTCGAACACCCAGTCGCGGTCGGTGCGCAGGACGAGGTGGGCGATGCCGGCGCGGCGCAGGGCCAGGCGGGTGCCCTCGCGCTGGAGGGCGGCCGCCTCCGCGTACGCGTGCCGGATTTTTGGCGAGAGGTGCACTTCGCGTACTTTCCCGGTCTCGGGGTCGGCGAACGCGACCCGGCCGACGTCGGGCAGCTCCAGCTCGCGCGGGTCGATGATCTCGACCGCGAGCACCTGGTGGCGGGCCGCGAGCCGTCTGATGGGGCGCTCCCACGGCCGTTCGGCGTCGGGGTCGAGGTCGGGCCGCGCGTCGAGGAAGTCGGAGACGATCACCCGCATGCCGCGTCGCCTGCGGGTGGCCGACAGCACCTCGATGCCCTCGGCCAGGTCGGGCGGGTCCTCGACGGCCCTGCCTCTGGGGGCGTCCATGAGGGAGTGCAGCAGCCCGTACAGGGCGGGGCGGCCGGTGCGGGCGGGCATGCGGTGCACGTACTCGTCGTGCAGGACGAGCGCGCCGAAGCGGTCGCCCAGCCGGCTGGACAGGAACCCGAGCGCGCCGACGGCCGCCACGACCAGGTCGCGCTTGTCGCTGTCGGCGGTGCCGAAGTCCATGCTGGGGGACAGGTCGGCCAGCGCCCAGGTCTCCAGCTCGCGGTCGGCGATGAGATCGCGCACGTGGGGGATGGTGGTGCGGGCGGTGACCGCCCAGTCCATGCGGCGCACGTCGTCCTCGCCGGGCACGTAGACGCGGCTGTCGCCGGCCTCGCTGCCGGTGCCGGGCAGCAGCCCCTGGTGGGCGCCGTGCAGCAGCCCGTCGAGGCGGCGGGTGACGGTCAGTTCGAGCCGCCGCAGGGCTTGCTCAGCGGTGGTGGTCAACGGTTCTGGTTCCAGACGACGAGGGGCGGGGGTACGGCGTGCAGGATCTGCTTGACGACCTGCTCGGGGTCGACGCCGTCGGCCAGGGCGTCGAAGGTGAGCATGAGCCGGTGGGACATGACGTCCACGGCGACGTCGCGTACGTCGTCGGGCAGCAGGTAGTCGCGGCCGCGCAGCAGGGCCAGGGCCCGCCCGGCCGAGACCAGGCCGAGGGTGGCGCGAGGGCTGACGCCGATCTCGATGGTCTCGGTGAGGTCGGCCAGCCCGTACTCGGCGGGGGCCCGGGTGGACATGACCAGCCGCACGACGTAGTCGGCGACGAGCTGGTGCACCGAGACCTGCTCGGCCGCCTGCTGCAGCGCCAGCAGCCGCGCGGGGTCGAGCACCCGCTCGGGGACCGGCGGGGTGACGCTCATGCGGTGCAGGATCTCCAGCTCCTCGTGGGCGCTGGGATGCGGCACCCGTACCCGGAACAGGAACCGGTCGCGCTGCACCTCGGGCAGGGGGTAGACGCCCTCGGACTCGATCGGGTTCTGGGTGGCCAGCACGATGAAGGGCCTGGGCAGCGGGTGGGTGACGCCGGCCAGGGTGACCTGGCGCTCGGCCATCACCTCCAGCAGCGCCGACTGCACCTTGGCGGGGGCGCGGTTGATCTCGTCGGCCAGCAGGAAGTTGACGAACACGGGGCCGAGCTCGACATCGAACTTCTCGTTGGAGGGGTGGAAGACGCGGGTGCCGACGATGTCGCTCGGCACGAGGTCGGGGGTGAACTGGATCCGGGCGAACGTGCCGCCCACGACGGTGGCCAGGGTGGAGGCGGCGAGCGTCTTGGCGACGCCCGGCACCCCTTCGAGCAGGCAGTGCCCGCGCGCGAGCAGGGCCACGATGAGTCTTTCGACCATGTGGTCCTGTCCGACGATGACACGCCGGACCTCGTCGAGACTCTGACGCAGCAGTGCCGCGTCGTTTCCGCCTGGCAACTCTTCGGCGACGCTCATGACGCCATTCCACCAAACGCGCCGCAAACGTGCACGACGCCACGTCTGTGCTTTCATGGCAAACGTGGCAAGTCCCCTGCAGTACGGTGATCCGCCCGGGCTCGGTCCCTACGTGGTGCAGGCGCGCCTGCACGCGGCTCCCGCCGGGTTCGTCTACCTGGCGCAGTCGCCCGACGGGCGTGCCGTGTCGCTGGCCGTGCTGACCAGGGGGGCCGCGTACGACGCCGCGGCGCGCGACCGGTTCGTCACCGCGATCAGGGAGGCCGGCGGGCGGGAGCGTTCCGGGCTGCGCGGCAGGCTGGGGCGTCCTGGGCGGTCGAGGGGCGCGGTGCTGGACGGCGCGCCGGAGGTGCTGGCCTATGAGGGCGGGCGGGCGCCGTGGGTGGCGGTGCCTTACGTGCCGGGGCAGCCGGGGGCCGAGCGGTTCCTTGAGCCGGTCATGGTGGGCGGGACGTTCATCGGGGCGGCCCATGGGCCCGACTTCGTCCCGTACTGGCTGACCGACCGCGCGCCCGCGCTGCCCGGTCCCGGGCGCCCGCCGCGGCCGCTGACCGAGACGCGCAAGCGGGTGCTGCTGGCGGCGCTGACCCTGGTGCTGCTGCTCCTGCTGGTGACGGCCATCCTGCTGGTGATGCTGTTCGGGCGGCGCGACAGCGAGCCGCAGCCGAGGCAGTTGCCGCCCACGGTGTTCGTGCCGACGCCGCCGCCGACGCCGGAGACGCCGATGCCGCAGCCCTCGCCGTCGCAGTCGCCCTCGCCGAGCCAGAGCGGGCCGAGCACGCCTGGCCGTTCGCCAGGGGAGGATCCGGGGGACGAGGCGCCGCTGTGACGGTAATTCGATTTGAGTCTCACGTAACGTGAGGCTTTAGCGTCGCCGGCATGGAATTCATCGTTCACGACACGCTGACGGCGATGGCCGAGCTGCTGGAGCAGCCGCTGGAGCGGCGGCCCGGCCTGCTGCGGGAGGTGCTGGCGCCCATCCGCGAGGTGGTCCCGATGCCCGGCGACATCGTCGACATCCACCAGCAGGGTGGCGGCTTCCTGGTCGACACCGACGACCCGCGCTACCTGCCGGCCGTCCGGCGCATGATCGAGGCCGACGTGCTCGGGCAGGTGCGCCGGGAGCTGGAACGGGCCTCCGAGCGCCTGCACGCGGCCAAGCAGGCCGACTCGCTGCAGATCATGTTCATGATGGGCAACCCGGACAACGAGCACCTGATGACGACGGCCGGCGGCTACTACGGCATGGGCGGCGCGCCCGGCTGGCTCTACCTGCTGGCCTGGCCGTCGGAGGAGGTGCTCGGGCGGATCCGCCACCTGGCGGTGCACGAGTTCCACCACAACGTGCGCTACACCAACGTCGAGTGGAACCCGGTCACGGTGACCGTCGGCGAGCACGTGGTGGCCGAGGGGCTGGCCGAGGCTTTCGTCAGGGAACTGTCGGGGGCCGGGGCCATGGGGCCGTGGTCGTCGATGGTGACGGGGGAGGAGTTCGACCGGGCGTACGAGCTGATCATGGCGGACTTCGATCTGGCCGGGATGCAGCACACGTCGGCGTACGTGCTGGGGGACAGCGCCATGCGGCGCTTCGGGCAGGAACCGCGCGGCATTCCCGACATGGCGGGATACGCGGTCGGCCTGAACCTGGTGGACCGGGCGCTGGCCGCCACCGGGCTGAGCGCGGCGGAGGCGACCGTCCTGCCCGCCGCCGAGCTCATGCGGCGCGGCGGCATCCGTCCCTAGCCGGAGGAGTGGCTACTCGGACGGGGAGACGAAGCCCGACTCGTACGCGGCGATCACGGCCTGCGTGCGGTCGCGGGCGCCCAGTTTGGCCAGCACGTTGCCCACGTGCGTCTTGACCGTCTCCTGGCTGACGACCAGGCCGGTCGCGATCTCGTGGTTGGACAGGCCCTTGGCCATCAGGCGCAGCACGTCGCCCTCGCGGCCGGTCAGCCGGTCGATGCCGGGCACGCGGCCGGGGGACCGGCTCGGGGCGCGGCGGCCGGCCAGCCGCCTGATCGCGGCGGGGAACAGCAGCGACTCGCCCGACGCGACCAGTCGTACGGCCTGGACCAGATCGTCCGGTCTCGTGCGCTTGAGCAGGAAGCCGCTGGCGCCGGCCAGCAGCGCGTCGTAGACGTGGTCGTCGTTCTCGAACGTGGTCACCACCAGCACCTTGGGCGGCTCGTCCAGCGCCATCAGCCGCTCGGTGGCGCGGATGCCGTCGAGGGCGGGCATGCGCACGTCCATGAGGACGACGTCGGGCCGCTCGCGGCGCACCACGGGCACCACCGCGGCGCCGTCGGCGGCCTCGCCGACCACGGTGAGGTCCGGCTCGGCGTCGAGGATGACGCGCAGACCGGCCCGGATGAGGGCCTCGTCGTCGGCGATCACGACTCTGAGTGTCATGCGCTCGACCGTAGCGGGAGGCGGGCGGTGACCTGCCATCCGCCTTCCGTGGGGCCCGCCTGGAGGTCGCCGCGCAGCAGCCGTACTCGCTCGCGCATGCCCGCCACGCCCCTGCCTCCGGTCCGGGACGTGCCGGCGCGGCGGCCGTCGTTGACGACCTCCAGGCACAGCTCGCCGTCCTCGACGGCGGCGGTCAGGCGCACGGAGCCGCGGCCGTGCCTGATCGCGTTGGTCAGGGATTCTTGCAGGATCCGGTACGCCTCCCGCGACACCATGGCCGGCACTCCCGACAGGTCGCCCACGTCCTGGTGCACCTCGGCTCCCGAGGCGTCCACGAGCGCGCCGAGATCGGCCAGCGTCGCCTGCGGCGCGCGCCGGCCCGCTTTCCCGCCAGGCGCCTTCTCGTGCGCGGCGTCGGCGTCACGGGGGCTGCTCCCAGCGTCCGCTGCGGCCGGAGGGCGGGGTTCCTCGCCGTGGCGCAGGACGCCGAGGACGTGGTCCAAGTCCTCCAGAGCGGCGCGGGCCGAGTGCTCGATCGCGGCCAGCGCGGTCCTGGCCGTGCCGGGGTCGCGGTCGAGGACCTTTCCCGCGGCGGCGGCCTGCAAGGTGACGACGCTGAGCGCGTGCCCCACCGAGTCGTGCAGCTCGCGGGCCAGCCGGTTGCGCTCGGCCAGCGTCCTGGCCCGCTCCTCGGCGGCGGCCAGCCGTTCGGCGGGGGTGGGGCCGAGCAGCACGGGCGCCAGCCTGGCCAGCAGTTCACCCGCGCCCGCCGCGAGGACGACCAGCGCCGCCAGCAGCGGCAGCCCGGCCAGCGCCCAGCCCACGGCGGGCCAGCCGGGGCCGACGTCCATGCCGAGCATCCTCGTTCTCCCGGTGAACGGCAGCACGAGTGTGAACATCGTGAACGGCACGATCGCCAGCGTGCAGCCGCTGACCACGCCCCCGACGCCCAGGTGCAGCGTGAACCAGGCGGCGGTGCGCCGCCGCTCCTGCCAGGACCTGCCCGCCTGCCGCGGCGGCGTCTCCACCCGCGCCCCGAGCAGGCCCTGCGCCGCGTTGAGCTCCAGCGCCCGCACGGGCAGGAACAGCCCGGTCACCGCCACCACGGGCAGCACCGCGACGAACACGCCCACCTCAAGCGGCAGCAGCACGTCGGCCGGCCGGCCGTGCACCAGGCCCGAGACCAGCACCCCGACCATCATGTACGGCATCAGCAGCGCCCCGCCCAGGACGAGGCACGCCCACCGGCGGGGCAGGTTCCTTCTCACGCCAGCGATTGTAGTTCGAGGCGAATTCGCGGTCAGGAGAGGGCTTTCCGCAATTCAGGGGGCTGGGGCCGCATTTGCGTCGTGATGTCGCGTGGAAAGAATGCCGCACGGAATGGCGTCCTTCAAAGCGGGACGTGATGCCCGGCCTGGCTTGACCAGCTCGTTGTCCCGTGCTCGAAGGGCGCACCACTGTCCGCGCGGCTGGAAAGCCGGCGGCGACGATTTCGCTTTTGCCGGTGGCCGATGGGCCGGCGTGGCACAACGCCGACCTGGATTCCTCGTGCGGCGGAAATGGCTCGCCGGTGATCTGCAGGAGGGCGTGCCAGGTGGATCCCGCACGGATGCAGCACCCCGTCCCCTTTGGTGATGTTCGACGGATTTATGGGGATATCGTCATCGTCGGCCCCGGCGACGTCACCCTCCAGCTCACGACGCTCGAACGCGCCTGAGCCCCCCGCGCGAACGGAGACCCCGTCATGACCGAACGGCAACCCTGGCAGTGGGACGAGCCCACCTGGCGCGGCCACGTCGAGCGCGTGCGCGCCGGCCGGAGCCTGCGCCCCCGCACCTGGCCCGGCGGCGCCCGCGTCGCCGTCGCCCTCTCCTTCGACGCAGACCACGAGACGATCCCCCTGCGTGACGGCGAGACCCGGCCGGGCCGGCTCTCCCAGGGCGAGTACGGCTCCCGCGCCGCCGCCCCGCGCATCCTGCGCCTGCTGGAGCGCCACCGCATCCCCGCCTCGTTCTTCGTGCCGGCCGTCTCGGCGCTGCTGCACCCCGGCGAGGTGCGCGACTACGCCGCCGCCGGCCACGAGGTCGCCCTGCACGGCTGGATCCACGAACGCAACCTGCTGCTCACCCCGGCCGACGAGCGCGAGCTGGCCTTGCGCGCCGCCGACACCCTGGAGCGGCTCTCCGGCACCCGCCCCGTGGGCCTGCGCACCCCGTCGTGGGACTTCTCCGACCACACCCTCGCCATCACCCGCGAGCTGGGCCTGCGTTACGACTCCTCGCTCATGGCCGACGACGAGCCGTACGAGCTGCTGGCCGGCGGTGAGCCGACCGGCGTGGTGGAGATCCCGGTCGAGTGGATCAGGGACGACGCGCCGTACCTGACGATGGACCGCCAGGCGGGGAGCCGGCCGCACACGCCGCCGCGGCAGGTGGCCGGGATCTGGCGCGACGAGTTCGACGCCGCCTTCGAAGAGGGCGGCCTGTTCCAGCTCACCATGCACCCGCACGTCATCGGCCACCGCTCCCGGATGGTCGCGCTGAGCGAGCTGGTCGAGCACATCTCCGCGCACGACGGCGTCTGGTACGCCACCCACGCCCAGGTCGCCGAGTACGTCCGGGAGCACGCCTGACCTGCGCCGGGCATCACAGCTTTATTGCAGTGTGCAAGGTTCAATTCATGCGTCATGCTGAGTGCGGTTGAGAATGGTCAGTCACGGGCCGCCGAGGGATGTGAGACATGGGCCTTTCCGGAGAGGAAAGCCGCGCACTCGAGGAGATGGACGCGCGCCTGTCGAGGGAGGATCCCGAACTCGACGCGTTGCTGTCCGGATCCTCCGCGCGCAGGCGGGGGCCTCACGGGCGGGACGGCGCTCTCCAGGTGTGGCTCATGCTGATGCTGCTGACCTGCGCCGTCTTCATGATGGGCGTCGTGCTGATGCTGTCGTCGGGGGAATACGTCTGCGCCGACCCGCAGTCCCGTTCCTGCGAGAAACCCGCCGACGCCGAGGTGCGGCTGCAGCGTTAGCCGCGTCAGGTGGCGGGCGGGGAGGGGAAGCTCGCCGGGGTGGTCAGGCCGGTGCTCTCCAGCAGGCGCTGGTGGTTGAGCACCGCGCTGTTGCACTGCTCGGCGAAGCGGCGGATCAGCGTGTTCTGGGTGCTGCCGCGGACCGCGCCGATCAGGCCGAAGATCTGGCCGTGGGCCAGGCGGAGCCATTTGACGTACGTGGCGTCGTACTGTGCCCCCGACCTGCTGGAAATGTCGGACATCCAGGACTGCTGCTGCGTCGTGGGCTTCACCGGCAGCTTGATCTCCAGCTTCGAGGCCACCTCCCGTACCTGCTTGTCGAGGGTGTGGTGCTGGGACGCGATCGTCTTGCTCACGTCGCGGACCTTGGCGATACTGGCCCGCTGCACCGCGTCCTGCGCGATGGGCATCTCCCACAGGCTGGCCAGCCGCACCTTGCGGACGAGCTCCTGGTCGGCCTCCGACAGGGGACCCCATTCCGTCTGCCGGGTCGCGGCCTGCTTCTCCTCTTCGGCGTTCTCGGCGGGGGAGGAGGCCGGGTCGTCAGGCTCCGCGGTGATGCCGGCGGTGGCGGTGCTGATGGCGGCCACGTCCGAGACGGGCGTCGGCGTGTAGGTGGCGCAGGCGCTCGTCGAGCAGAGCAGGCCGAGACCACAGACGATGGTTACGCGACGGCTTCGGCGGATTCGCATGCACCGCCACCTCTTCCGGGGGTCGGGGATGGGGCCGTCCTGCGGCGCTGGTCACCTAGGGATACGCGGGAGAGATGAGCATCGTTCATGGCAATGTGCAAGATTTGCACAGTGCAACCCGGAGCGCCCCGAGCGCTAGCGGCCCCGTTCCAGGTGGGCGACGGCGCTCACCACCTCGGGGAAGGCGTCGAGGAAGGCGTCCACGCGGTGCGGGCCGAAGTCGGCGCGCCGGCGCAGGCCGCTCTGCATGCAGGCGGCGAAGCGCAGGCCCGCGCCGTTGGCGGCCTGGGCGTCGCCGGGGGAGTCGCCCACGTACAGGCACTGGCGGGGGTTCAGGCCGGTGGCGGCGAGCAGTTCGTCGAAGGCGCGGGCGTCGGGCTTGCCGAAGCGGACGTTGCCGGCGTGGTAGACGGCGGCGATCCGCCCGGCCAGCGCGTGGCCGGGCGCCATGAGGTGCTCCATCTCGGCCTCGGTGCGTGAGGTCAGCAGCATGAGGGCGCGGCCGGCGGCGGCGAGCTCGTCGAGGGCCCTGAGGTTCTCCGGCGCGACGACGTCCAGCCGGCCGGCCGCCACGTACTGCCTGAGCACCTGCGGATAGACGGCGGCGAAGGCGTCGAGGTCGAGGCCGGGCGAGCGCTGCGGCATCGCCTGGAGCAGGGGTTGCCCCCACGTGGCCACGTGGGCGTCCCTGGACATCGGCACGCGGCCGAGGCGGGCGAGCACGTCGTTCTCCAGTTCGAAGCAGACGGCCTCGGTGAGGCAGAGCGTGTCGTCGACGTCGAGCACCACAGCGCGGATCACAGGGCCAAGATAGCGACTCGCGCTTTTCCGGCCACGAGCGGGGGAAATTGCGCGCGCGGCTAGTCACAGATATAAATAGAAGGCGCGTGCAAGTAAATCACGACCGGCTTCAACGTACTGACGAGGAGCATCCCCGTGGCCTCCCTGTTCACCCCTTACGACCTCAGGGCGCTGACCATCCCCAACCGGATCTGGATGGCCCCGATGTGCCAGTACAGTGCCGCGCCCGAGGGGAAGACGGCCGGCGCGCCGACCGACTGGCACCTCGTGCACCTGGGCGCGCGCGCCTCCGGCGGCACCGGGCTGGTCATGACCGAGGCCACCGCCGTCAGCCCGGAAGGCCGCATCTCACCCTATGACCTCGGCATCTGGAACGATTTTCAGGTGGACGCCTTCCGCCGCATCACCGCCTTCCTGAAGACGCAGGGCTCCGTCCCGGCCATCCAGCTCGCCCACGCCGGGCGCAAGGCGTCCACCGAACGCACCTGGGTCGACCAGGGCCGCCCGCTCAAGCCCGGCGAGCCGCACGCCTGGACCCCGCTCGGCCCCAGTGCCGTCCCGTTCGGCTCGGAGTCGACGACGCCGCGCGAACTCACCGCGGACGGCATCGGCGCGGTCGTCGGGCAGTTCGCCGAGGCCGCCCGGCGGGCGCTCGCGGCCGGGTTCGAGGTCGCCGAGATCCACGGCGCCCACGGCTACCTCATCCACGAGTTCCTCTCCCCGCACAGCAACCACCGCACCGACGGGTACGGCGGCTCGTTCGAGAACCGGATCCGCCTCGCCCTGGAGGTCGTGGACGCCGTCCGCGCGGTGTGGCCCGAGGACCTGCCCGTGCTCTTCCGCGTCTCCGCCACCGACTGGCTCACCGAGAACCCCGAGGACGGGCGCGACGGCTGGACGGCCGACGACACCGTACGGTTCGCCAAGCACCTTCACGCCCGCGGCGTCGACCTGCTGGACGTCTCCAGCGGCGGCAACGCCCCCGGCGCCAAGGTGGTGACCGGCCCCGGCTACCAGGTGCCCTTCGCCCAGCAGGTCCGCGACGAGGTCGGCATGCCCGTGGCGGCGGTCGGGCTGATCACCGAGCCCGCCCAGGCCGAGGAGATCGTCGCCTCGAGCCGGGCGGACGCGGTGCTGCTCGGCCGCGAGCTCCTGCGCGACCCGTACTGGGCCCGCCGCGCCGCCAGGGAGCTCGGCGGCGAGGTCGCCGCCCCCGCCCAGTACCACCGCGCCTGAGCACCGCGCCTGACGCCGGCCGTCACCCCACGAACGTGTGGGTGCCCGCCCCCACCTCCCGAGGTTCCGCCCCCGGCAGCTCCACCAGCGCTGACGTGCCCGGCGGCACGGTGGCCGTGACCGTCAGCGTGCCGCCGTCCAAGGTCCAGGACACCGCGGCCGGCCCGTACGGCGTGTCGAGCCGGGCCGAGGCGTGCGTAAGCCCGCCCCCGGGACGCGGCGCGACGCGCAGGCGCCGGTAGCCGGGCTCGGCCGGGGCCAGGCCGGCCACCGTGCGGTGCAGGAAGTCGGCCACCGCGCCCAGGGCGTAGTGGTTGAAGGAGGTCATCTCGCCCGGGTTGACACGGCCGTCGGGAAGCATGCTGTCCCAGCGTTCCCAGACGGTGGTGGCGCCCATGGTCACCGGATACAGCCACGACGGGCACTCGCGCTGCGTCAGCAGGGCGTAGGCCGTGTCGTAGGCGCCGACGGAGCACAGGGCGTCGCAGACGAGCGGGGTGCCGACGAAGCCGGTGCCGATGCGGTGGCCGTCGGCGGCGACCAGTTCGACCAGCCGCCGCCCGGCCCGTTCGCGCTGCCCGGGCCCGTCGAGCAGGTCCAGGTGCAGGGCGAGGGCGTAGGCGGTCTGGGTGTCGCAGGCCAGCCGGCCCGACGGGGTGACGAACTCGCGGCGGAAGGCCGCCCGCACCTCGTCGGCGAGGGCGGTGTAACGGGCGGCGTCGCCGGCGTGGCCGAGCAGCTCCGCCGCGCGGGCGAGGACGCGGGCCGTCCAGGCGTGGCAGGCGGTGGCGACGAGGGCGTGGTCGGTGCGGGCCCGGCCGGGGTGGTCCGGGGGAGCGGCAGGGTCGAGCCAGTCGCCGAACTGGAAGCCCTCGTCCCACAGATGGTCGTGGGTGAGGGTGGCGATCTGGTCCACCCACGCGGTCATGCTCGCGTACTGGGCGGCCAGCACGCCCAGGTCGCCGGTGCGCTCGTAGAGCACCCACGGGACGAGCACGGCGGCGTCGCCCCAGGCGGCGGCGGGCGTGAGGCCGGGCTTCAGCTCCACCCACGGCACGTAGTGCGGCACGGTGCCCGCTTCCGACTGGTCGGCCGCCAGGTCGGCGAGCCACGACGTCAGCGGCCCCGCGCAGGCGTAGAGGAACGCGGCGGCAGGGGCGAAGACCTGGATGTCGCCGGTCCAGCCGAGCCGCTCGTCGCGTTGCGGGCAGTCGGTGGGCAGGCCGACGTAGTTGCCGCGCATGCTCCACCGCACGTTGTCGTGCAACCGGTCGAGCAGCGGGTCGGAGCAGGCGAAGTCGCCGATGGCGCGCATGTCGGTGTGGCAGACGACCGCCTCGACGTCGCCGGGGTCCAGCTCGCCCGGCCAGTCGTCGATCTGGGCGTAGCGGAAGCCGTGCGTGGTGAAGCGCGGCTCGTAGGTCTCAGGGCCGTCGCCGCGCAGCGTGTACCGGTCGAGCGCGGCGGCGCCGCGCAGCGGCCGCACCGCGAGCACGCCGTCCTCCAGCGCCTCGGCGTGGCGCAGGGTGATCGTGTGCCCGGCCGGGCCCTGGACGCGGACACGCAGGCGGCCGGCCAGGTTCTGGCCGAAGTCGAGGATGGTCTCGCCGGACGGGCCGGTCAGGATCGCGGCCGGGCGCAGCGTCTCGGTCCTGCGGATGGGC
>NZ_BAAAMU010000135.1:0-557 GCF_039529435.1 Nonomuraea maheshkhaliensis | reverse complement strand
GGCGTCGTGGTGCTCGCCGTCGTACAGGCTCGCGGCGGTGACGGGGCCGCGCGCGCAGCGCCAGGAGCCGTCGGTGGTCACCACGTCCGTGGTGCCGTCGGCGTAGGTGACCTCCAGTTGGGCGATCAGCGCGGTGCGGTCGCCGTACACGCCGCTCCTGCCGCCGTTGAAGCCGAGGCGGCCTCGGTACCAGCCGTCGGCCAGGGTGGCGCCGAGGGCGTTTCCGCCCTCGCGCAGCAGGCCGGTCACATCGTGGGTGCGGTAGAGCAGCCGGTGGCCGTAACTGCTCCAGCCGGGGGCGAGCACGTCGTCGCCGACCACGCGGCCGTTGAGCTCGATCTCGTACGTGCCGTGCGCGGTGACGTACAGGCGGGCCCGCTCGACCGGGCCGCGGACGGCGAAGCCGCGGCGCAGCAGCGGCGCGGCCCCGTCGGGCGCGCCCAGCAGCTCAAGGGGCGGCGCCGCGGCGGCCGCCCGCCACGCGGCCGGATCCAGCCGCCCGGCCTCGGCGTAGGAGCATTCGCTCCCTGCGGTCCATTCCCCCGCCCGGGCCGCGG
>NZ_BAAAMU010000134.1:0-29031 GCF_039529435.1 Nonomuraea maheshkhaliensis | reverse complement strand
CCGCCGTCGTCGTCCTCGACCAGGGCGTGACAGCGGGCCAGCAGCGCGCCCGACTCGTCGGTGCGGGCGTGCGCCGACCATCGCCCGTACGCCTCCCGCGCCGCCCGCGCGGCCGGCGTGTCGCCCGCTCCCACGGCGGCCTCGATCCGGTCCGGCGCCGACCGCCACACCACGGCCGGATGCCCGGCGCCGGGACCCGCCGCCGCCAGCGCGGTGAACCGGTCGTGCGCCGCGGCGAACCGGCCCAGCCCCAGCTCCTGCGTGGCCAGCGCGTACGCGGCCAGCTCCACGCGCAGCCCCACCCGGTGCGGCACGGCGATGGCCAGCGCCTCCCGCGCCAGCCGCCCGCAGTCCTCCTCCTCGCCACGCAACGCCGCCAGCACCGCTAGGTTGGCCAGGTGCGCGGCCACCGTGTTGCGGTAACCGGCCTCGCGAGCCAGCTCCAGCCCCTCCTCGGAGATGGCCTGACTCTCCGCCAGCCGTCCGGAGATCCGCTCGCCGGTGGCCACGAACTCCAGCACGACCGGCAGTTGCCCGGCCATCCCCGACACCCTGGCCACCCGCCCGGCTCGCGCGGCCAACTCGGCGGACAGGTCGGCCTCACCGAGCTGACTGGCCGCCGCCGTAGCCCACAGAAACTCAGCCGCCTCCGTGAGCTCCCCGACCCGCCCAAGCGCCCGAACAAGCAGCCCACGCCCGCCGCCATCGGCCCCGCTGCCGGACAGCATCAGGCCGATGCCCACGAGCACATCACGCAGGAAACCCTCCGGATGGGCCGCCGCTCGGCTCCCGAACCGGATCATGGCCTCGGTGTCGCCGACGTACGAGGCCGCCTCCATCGCGTCGGCCAGCATGCTCAGGCTCTCGCCCCCGGACAGGATCCGCACGGCCTCGGCGGCGCTGCCCGAGTTCAGCTCGAATCTGCCGCGCAGCTGGTCGATCTCGGCCGCTGTCACGGGATCGGACCCGGCCCGCTCACGGGCCTCGCCCAGCAGCGACTCGGCCTGCCCAGGACGACCGCCGAGCCAGGCCGCGACGGCCGCGTCCTTCAGCCTGGCCGCCCTGATCACCGGGTCGGGCGTCAGCTCGGCGGCCCGCGTCAGTGCGCTGGCGGCGTCACCGTACCCGCCCCGCTCCCGGGCCCGCACGGCGGTCGCGGCCAGCGCCGGGGCGACCTTCTCGTCCTGCCCGAGCACGGCCGCCGCCAGATGCCAGGCGCGGCGATCCCCATCACACAGCCCGGCCAGCACCCCGTGCGCCGCACGCCGGTCGGCAGGGGCCGCCGCCTCATACACGGCCGAACGGATCAGCGGATGCCGAAACCGCACAACCCCACCGGAGACCTGCACCAGCCCGGTGGCCTCCAGCTCATGCAACTCAGCCCGCCCCGCATCGGTCGAGGGGCTGGTCAGGGCAGGGGTGCGGTCGGCGTCCATCCGACGGTCCGCCGAGGCGTTCATCGCGGCGGCGGCGCGCAGCACCAGGTCCAGATCGCCCTCGACGGCCGCGAGCAGGGCGACTTGGCGGGCCTGGGGAGACAACGCGGCCACCTGCTCGCCGAAGAGCTGGGCGCCGCCGGGCAGCGGGTCCGGCAACGGTTCGCGACCGGCCAACTGTGCGAGGCTCAGCAGCCGCACGATCTCACGCAACGCCAGCGGGTTCCCACCGGTCAGCCCCACCAACTCCCGCACGACTCCGGCTCCGGACACGGTTCCGATCTCGGGCACAGCCCCGGCCCCAGCTCGCGTCGTCGCGGTCGTGACGCCGGCGGTGAGCAGGGCGGTGGCGGCGTCGGGTGGGAGGCCGCCGAGGCTCAGTGACGGCACGCCCTTGACCGGCAGGTCCCCGCGGACGGACAGCAGCATCGCGATCCGTTCCGTGCCCAGGCGTCTGGCGGCGAACAGCAGTGCGTCGGCCGATGCCCGGTCGACCCACTGGAAGTCGTCCACCACGCAGACCAGCCCGTCCGGCACGGCGGCCTCCGCCAGCAGCGACAGCACCCCGGCCGCCAGCGGGAACCGGTCACCGGAGGCGGCCCCGGTCAACCCGAGTGCCCCGCGCACCGCCTCGCGCTGCGGCTCCGGCAGCGCGTCCATCAGCCCGCCGGCCGGGAGCGTCGCCGGGCGCAGCAGTTGGTGCAGGGTGGCGAAGGCCAGGTCGGATTCGGGTTCCACGCCGGTCGCCCGAAGGACCCTCATCGCGCCGCACCGCGAGGCCGCGAGGTCGAGCAGGGCCGTCTTGCCCACGCCCGCCTCCCCGCGCAGCACCAGGGCCCCGCCCGCGCCCCCTCGGGCCCGGGCGATCACGTCGTCGATGGCGGCGATCTCCGCCGATCTGCCGAAAAGCACAATGGCCGACTGTATCCCCGTCAAAGCATCTACTTCGCACAGTAGTGGTACGAATGCGGTACGCCACCTTACCGGCGGGGTATCGAAACGAGGTTGCGGATGGCACCGCATCGAGACCCACGTCCCGCAGGGAGCGCGCCATGACGACCAACCCTTACTCCGGATCGCCGTTCAGCTACGTCGCGGAACCAGCCGTGTCGCCGTACGCGATCGTGGAGCTGATGCCCGGCGTGCGAAACCTGTGCGAATACGTCCGGCTTGAGCCGGGCGAGCGCGTGCTGCTGATGATGGAGCACACCGTCGACCCCGTCGTCGTGCAGGCCATCGCCGCCGCCGCGGCCCTGCGCGACGCGGACGTGCGCATCCTGTCGGTGCCGCCGTTCACCCCGGGCGGATGGGACAGGGAGGCGTGGCTCGGCATCGAGACGGCCGCCTTCCGCGAGGCCGACGTCGTGATCAGCGGGACCTGGTGGGGCGAGGTGCACACGGCGCCGCTCTTCTTCGACCAGATCAAGTCCCGCTCCGCCCGCTTCCTGTCCCTGCACATGACCGCCACGGCAGGCGCGCTGCTGACCGGCGGCCGGCTGCCCGCCGAGGTCTTCTACGCGCTGCTGCGGCGGGCGCTGCGCCAGTTGTCCCGTGCCTCCTCGATCCGGGTGACCTCGCCGCGCGGGACCGACGTGACGTTCTCCGGGCTGACCTTCGACCCCGACCCGGGCGCGCTGCGGCCGGGCGACTGGCGGCCCTTCCCGTACGGCGGCGCCAACTTCTGGCCGACCGAGACCGAGGGCGTGCTCGTCGTCGAGGACTCCACCGTCACCGGCGTGCCGGAGGAGCCGCTGCGCATCACGCTCGAAGGCAACCTGGTCCGCAAGATCGAGGGCGGGGTCGCCGCCGAGCAACTGCGCAGGTACGCGCCGGGCGGCTTCTACATGCGGCACGGCCTGTTCGGGCTGAACCCGAAGGTCCGGCTGGCCGGCGGCACGCAGTTCGAACGCGAGAAGCACGCGGGGGCCTTCTACTGCGGTATCGACGGCCTGACCGAAGGGGTGCCGGTCACCACGGGGCCCGGTTTCGCCCACTGCGACTGCCAGGTGGACCGGCCGACCGTGGTGGTGGACGGGGAGGTCTTCGTCGAGGAGGGGCGGCTGCTGATGCTGGACGAGCCGGAGATCAAGGAGGTGGCGGCGCGGTTCGGGCCGCCGGAGGTGATCCTCGACGACAACCCCGTGATGATCCTGCCGCGCCGCTACTCCGGCGCGCGATGACGGACGCTTGCGGGAAGGTGGCTGCGGCTGGCGGCTGGGCGATGACGGCTGCGCTATGACGACCGGGGTGACGGCTGCGCGATGGCGGCTGCGCGGTGGCGGCTGCGCGGTGGCGGCTGCGCGGTGGCGGCTTACGGGCGGTGCGGGCCGCAGCTGCCCCTGATGATCAGCTCCGTCGGCAGCACCGCCCCGCGCGGCCTGCGCCCCCCCGAGCGCAGCACCAGCTCGGCCGCCCGGTACCCCATGTCGCGCCCCGGCTGGGCGATCACCGTCAGGGGAGGGGAGCACAGCTCGGCCCAGGGCACGTCGTCGTACATGACGAGCGACACGTCGCGCGGCACCCTGAGGTCGAGTTCCCTGGCGGCCAGCACCGCCGCCACCCCGAGGACGTTGCCCCCGGCGACGACCGCCGACAGGTCGGGGCGGCTCTGGAACAGGCCGGAGGCGGCGGCGTAGGCGGAGTCGCGGCTGCCGGTGGCGAAGACGACCAGTTCCTCGTCCACGGGCGCGCCCACGGCGGCACCGAACGCCGCCGCCCGCCGGTCGTGGCCGGGGCCGCCGAGGAAGGCGATGCGCCGGTGGCCGAGGCCGCGCAGGTAGCGGACCGCCGTACGGATGCCCGCCCGGTCGTCGGCCACCTCGGACGGCACGTCGAGCCCGCGCGGCCGGGCGCCGGCGGGCACGCCGTCAAGCAGCATGAGGTCGTTGACGGCCCTGGCGGCGGGGTCGTCGTCCTCGTCGGACGAGGGGCGGGCGGGCAGGCGGTCGGCGAAGACCACCGTCATGCCCGCGCGGATCGCGGGCGCCCAGGTGTCCTCGTCGCCCGACGGCACGGCGATGAGCCGATCGACGCTCTGCTCCAGCAGCATCCCGATCAGCTCGGACTCCTGCTCGGGGTCGCCGCCCGTGGAGCCGAGCACGACCGGCTCGCCGGCCGCGCGGGCGCAGGCCAGCACGCCCTCGGCGAGCTGGGCGTGGAAGGTGTCGGTGAGGTCGGGGACGAGCAGGCCCATGCCGCCGGTACGGCGCTGGCGCAGGTTGCGGCCGAGCGCGCTGGGCCGGTAGTCGAGCTGGGCGGCGACGGCCAGGACGCGCTCTCGCGTCTGGGGGCTGGCCGAGCCGCCCGACAGCACGCGGGACACGGTCGCGACGCCCACGCCGGCCGCCTCGGCCACATCTTTGATCGTCGCGCGCTTGTCCATGGAAACGATTCCATCATGCTTCCACGGAAACGGGAAGTCGCCAGGGCCGACAAAGGCTGGTCACGCTGTAACCCTTGACACCGATGTCCGTTTCGGGTGAGATGCTTGAAAACGTATCCACGTTGGTGGGGACACGGTAACAACATCCGGGCTACCGCCCTGGAGCGCGAAGGAATGTCATGGCATCCATCGTTCTGACGAACGTCGACAAGATCTACGCCGGTGGCGTAAAGGCCGTGAACGGGCTCAACCTTGAGATCAAGGATGGCGAGTTCATGGTGCTGGTCGGTCCCTCCGGTTGCGGTAAGTCGACCGCGCTGCGGATGATCGCCGGTCTGGAGGACATCAGCGGCGGCGAGATCGCCATCGGTGAGAAGGTGGTCAACCACCTGCCGCCCAAGGACCGCGACATCGCGATGGTCTTCCAGAACTACGCGCTCTACCCCCACATGACGGTCGAGGAGAACCTCGCCTTCGGTCTCAAGCTGCGCAAGATGCCCAAGCCGGAGATCCAGAAGCGCGTCAACGAGGCCGCCAAGATGCTCGGCCTCGAGACTTACCTCAAGCGCAAGCCGGCCGCTCTCTCCGGTGGTCAGCGCCAGCGTGTCGCCATGGGCCGCGCCATCGTCCGTGAGCCGCAGGCCTTCCTCATGGACGAGCCGCTGTCCAACCTGGACGCCAAGCTCCGCGTCTCCATGCGCGCCTCGCTCAACCAGATGCACGAGCGCCTCGGCGTCACCACCGTCTACGTCACGCACGACCAGGTCGAGGCCATGACCCTCGGCGACCGCGTCTGTGTCCTGCGCGACGGCCTGCTCCAGCAGGTCGACACCCCGCAGAACCTGTTCGACAAGCCGGTCAACCTGTTCGTCGCCGGCTTCATGGGCTCGCCCTCGATGAACTTCGTCACCGCCGAGCTGGTCCGCGGCGACGGCGGCCCCGCCGTGACGTTCGCCGACATCAAGCTGACGATCCCCGAGTCGACCTTCTCCGACAAGCCGGGTCTCGACCAGTACATCGGCAAGAAGATCATCCTCGGCATCCGCCCGTCGGACTTCGAGGACGCCGCCTCGGCCGGCAACCACGCCAACGGCTGGGCCACGCTGCCGGTCAAGGCGGAGGTCACCGAGGAGCTGGGCTCCGAGATCAACGTGCTGTTCCTCATCGACGCCCCGCCGGTCGAGCACAAGGACACCGTCGCCGCCGCCGACACCGGTGACGACGAGGAGGCCGCGCTGCCGCTGACGGGTGACAAGTCCCTGTGGACCGCCCGCGTCAACGCCCGCAGCCACGTGCGTCCCGGTCAGAACATCGACCTGGTCGTCGACACGCACAACCTGCACTTCTTCGACCCGACCTCGGGTCTGTCGATCGGTCACGAGGCCAACCGCTGAGTCCTCGCCGCTGACACCTGATTCCCGGCCGCGGGCCTCGCCCGCGGTCGCTCGGGCCCCCACCGCGACCCCCTCCCGCGGCGGGGGCCCGTTTTTTCGCGTACGTACGGGTCAGCGGCCGATCCGCTGCGACACCATGGCCTGCAGCCGGCGCGGCACCAGCCGCCCGACCGCCACGATGGCCTTGTACCGCAGGTCCGGGACCGACACCCGCCGGCCCAGGGCCAGGTCGCGCATCGCCTCACGGACCACGTCGTCGGCCTTCAGCCACAGGAAGCCGGGGATGCTCGACGAGTCCATGGAGGCGCGCTGGTGGAACTCGGTGCGCACGAAGCCGGGACACAACGCCATGATGCGGATGCGCGGATTGGCCACCTCGTTCGCGGCCGACTCGCTGAAGTTCACCACCCACGCCTTCGACGCGCTGTAGGTGCCGCGGGTGAAGAACGCCGCCACGGAGGCCACGTTCACGATCGCGCCCCTGTCGCGCTCCTTCATGCCGGGCAGCGCCGCCAGCGTCAGTCTCAGCACGGCCTCGCAGTGCACCTTGAGCATGCGCACCTCGTCCTCGACCGGCACGTGCGGGAAGTGGCCCGCGTTGCCGAACCCGGCGTTGTTGACCAGCAGGTCGACCCCGCCGCGCAGTCGCGACTCGACCTTGGCCAGGCCCTCGTCGGTGGCCAGGTCGGCGGGCAGCACCTCGACGTTCACGCCGTACCTGAGCTTGAGCTGGTCGGCGGCCTGGGCCAGGCGGAGCTCGTCCCTGGCCACGAGGACGAGCGAATAGGCGTCGGCGGCCAGGCGCCGCGCGAAGGCGGCGCCGATGCCGGCGGTCGCGCCAGTGATCAATGCGGTAGGCATGCCTGAACCTTAACGTCCCCGCTCTCCGGCATGGCAGGATGAAGACGTGCGCCTCGTCGTGGCCGTGCTGCTGCTCATGGCTCTCACCGCGTGTGCGTCCGGCCCGCCTTCCGGGTCGTCCGCCGCCCCGTCCGGCGCGCAGGCGAGCCCTGCGCCGGCGACCTCGGCCGTCCCGACGCCGACGCCCGAAACCACGCCCCCCGAGACCACGCCGCCGCCCGAGCGCGGCAAGCTGCGCTTCGACAAGATCGCCACCCTGGACCAGCCGGTGGCCTTCGCCGTGCGCACGGGCGACGACCGGCTCTACGTCGCCGAGCAGACCGGCCGGCTGCGCACCACCGGCGGCGAGACCGTCATCGACCTGTCCCGCGAAGTGAGCACGGGCAACGAGCAGGGGCTGCTCGGCGTCGCCTTCCACCCCACCGGCCGCTGGGTCTACCTCGACTGGACCGACGCGCGCGGCACCACTCACGTCACCGAGTGGGCCTACGACGGCAGCAGGGCCACCGCCAGGCGCGACGTGCTCACCCAGGAGCAGCCGTACGCCAACCACAACGGCGGCCAGCTCGCCTTCGGCCCCGACGGCCTGCTCTACATCGCCTTCGGCGACGGGGGCAGCGCGGGCGACCCGCAGAGCAACGGCCAGGAGCTCGGCACGCTGCTCGGCAAGATCCTGCGCATCGACCCGCGCGGCAGGCCGTACACGATCCCGCGCGACAACCCGTTCGTCGGCAAGGAGGGCGCGCGGCCCGAGATCTGGGCCTACGGCCTGCGCAACCCCTGGCGCTTCACCTTCGACCGCGACACCGGCGACCTGTGGATCGGCGACGTCGGCCAGAACGAGCTGGAGGAGGTCGACTACCAGCCCGCCGGCTCCGAAGGCGGCGAAAACTACGGCTGGAACCTGCGCGAGGGAAACCGGCCCTTCCGCGGCCGGGCCAACCCCCGCGACCTGGTCGAGCCGGTGATCGTCTACCCGCTGGGCGAAGGCGGCAACTGCTCGGTCATCGCCGGCTACGTCTACCGGGGCCAGAAGATCCCCTGGTTGCAGGGGCAGTTCCTGTACGGCGACTTCTGCGCCGGCTGGATCAAGGCCGCGCCGATGGACGAGCTGGCGGAGGCGGCCGGGGTCGGCGAGGTCGAGCAACTGTCGTCGTTCGGCGAGGGCCCCGACGGAGAGCTCTACGCGCTCAGTCTGCAGGGGCCGATCTACCGGATCGTTCCCGCCTGACGCGCTCGATCAGCTCCTCCACCTGGTCGTTCAGCTTCGCGCCCCTGATCCAGCCCGCGTAGTGCGTCAGGACGACCACCACCTCGCGCAACTCGCCCTCGCTCAGCTCTCCCGCCCGCAGAGCCACGTCGAGATGCACGTCGGTCAGGTCCTGATGCCCCTGCCCGACGAGCAGCCCGAGCAGAAGCAGGCGGCGTTCCCTGTCCGACAGGATCGTCCGTGACCACACGTCGGCGAACTGGCGCTCGGCGTTCATGCCGAAGGAGTCCATGGTCTCCATCGCTGGCTCTGTCATTGTTCGCTCCGGGGGTGTCGGAAAGGGATTCTCATATCTTTCGCTACTTCCCGAGATGAACCAATGGGGGGTTGCATGAACGTTGTAGCGGAGCGCCGCAGCCCCAGCACGGAGGGCTTTTTGATCTGTAACAAGTAAAGCCAATGAACGGGCAAGATTTGGTCAAGATTTTCCAGCGCCTTCCGGGCTCATCACTGCTGAAAGCGGGCACAACAACTCCGTTGGTCCGTAAAGCGGAGGTAAGCCCTGGTGAAAACAGCACGGGGTTTGATCGCGCTCATGGTCGCGGTCCTGACGCTGTCCGCGTGCGGGCAGCCGGAGTTCACCTACGTCCGTGACAAGGCCGGAACGACGTACTTCAAGGTGCCCGCCTCGTTCACGCAGCTCGACGCCTATCCCATCGAACTGTACCTGTCCGGTGACCACCCGAGCTCGCAGGCCGCGGCGCTGCGGGCGCAGCGGGTCTGGTCCACGGCCTTCGACCAGTCGGCCAGGCCGTCGGTCAACCACCTGCTCGGCTCGGCCGATCCGTTCGTCTACGCCGCCGTGCACCAGCTCACCGAGGAGCAGCGCGACGCGATCTCACTCAACCGGCTGCGCGACTTCATCCTGCCGGTGACCGAGCAGATGCGCCTGCTCTACCAGCAGCAGGCCGCGACGGCGAACCAGCCGCCGATGTTCAACCGCTTCGAACCCATCAGCGACGAGGTGCTCACCCTCGACGGCGGCGCCAGAGGCGTCCACGTGCGCTTCAACTACCAGATCGGCACCGACGTCCAGACCTTCGACCACACGGCGATCCTCGACGAGAAGGGCGCCACGGTCTCCGTCATGCTCATCGGCTGCCAGTCGGTCTGCTTCCAGAAGCGCGGCGCCGAGTTCGACAAGATCGCGAGTTCGTTCAAGCTGCTCCGGCTGCCCGGATGAGGGAGCACCATTGACCACGACCATTCATCATGAAGGGCTGCGCGCCCCCGGCAGCGGGCCTTCCGATCCCGAATCCGTGACCAGGAAGAAAATGCAGTTCTGGGACCGGAGCAAGTTCCTCATCGTCCTGGTGCTGGCCTATCTCATCCTCACGTGGAAGGTGATGGCCGACTTCGAAGGCATCATGACCTTCCCCGACGCCGCGCAGAAGATCGCCATCGAATATCAGTGGATCTTCTGGCTGCTCGGCGCCGAGGCCGTCAGGCAGGTGCACTTCTTCGTCAGCGAGCACTGGTCGGCCTACCACCGCTTCTGGAGCCAGAAGGTCTTCGGCGGCTTCGAACGCTGGACCCACCGCCGCTTCGACGACTGGACCCGCTTCCGCCTCGCCAGAGCACTCAAGATCGCCTTCTTCATCGTCCTGATCGCCTTGGTGCTCGGGGCCGTCATGGACATCAGCCCGTTCGCCGCGCTGCTCCAGGCCCCGGCGCTGATCTGGCAGGCGCTGCCGTTCTTCCTGCAGATCGTCTTCCTGTTCTTCTTCGTCATCATCCAGTTCGTCGGCCTGTTCTGGTTCCTGTCCAGGGGCGGGGTCGAGACGTACTTCCCCGACGACATCAAGACCCGCTTCCACGACGTGTGGGGGCAGGACCACGTGGTCGAGCGCGTCAGGGAGAACATCGTCTTCCTGGAGCGGCCGGACGAGATCGAGCGGCGCGGCGGGTACGTCCCCAGCGGCCTGCTGCTCTGGGGGCCGCCGGGAACCGGCAAGACCCTCATGGCCGAGGCCGTGGCCGGAGAGACCGGCAAGCCGTACGTGTTCGTGGATCCGGGCGCGTTCACGAACATGTTCATGGGCATCGGCATCCTCAAGGTCAAGTCGCTGTTCAGGAAACTGCGCAAACTGGCCCTCCGGTACGGCGGAGTGATCGTCTTCTTCGACGAGGCCGACTCCCTCGGCAAGCGCGGCCGCCTGGCCCAGCAGGGTCCGCCGGGACAGGGCGGCGGCTTGTCCGGCCTGTCGGGCGTCCACGGCTGCCACGGCGCGAACTACATGTCCGAGGCCACCCGCCAGATCCTCGCCTTCGGCGGCAACCGGGCCGAGGAGGACCCCGGCAGGCGCAACCGCTTCTTCATGGGCGGCGGCATGAACAGCGGCGGCGACCCCGGCACGCTGCAGGCGCTGCTCACCGAGCTGTCAGGGCTCAAGAAGCCGCGCGGCTTCTTCAACCGCCTCGTCCGCCGGCTGCTCGGCATGCGGCCCAAGCCCCCGCCCAAGTACCGCATCCTCGTCATGATGGCCACCAACCGGCCCGACGCGCTGGACGAGGCGCTGCTGCGGCCCGGCCGCATCGACCGCATCTACAAGGTCGGCTATCCGTCGAAGGCCGGGCGGGTGCGTACGTACCAGGGCTATTTCGACAAGGTGTGGCACGAGCTCACCCCCGAGCAGATCGACAAGCTCGCCACGATCACCCCGTACGCGACCGGCGCCACCATCAAGGACCTGGTCAACGAGTCGCTCATCACGGCCATCAGGGACGGGCGCGAGGTCATCACCTGGTCGGACGTGCTGCGCGCCAAGCGGCTCAAGCAGCTCGGGCCACCCGAGGACGTCGAGTACATCGAACGCGAACGCCACGCCGTGGCCGTGCACGAGGCCTGCCACGCCGTCGTCGCGTACGTGACCCGCTTCCACCTTGAAATCGACATCGCCACCATCGAGAAGGGCGCCGACTACCTCGGCATGGTCGCCTCGATCAAGCCCGAGGACCAGTTCACCCGGTGGAAGTCCGAGCACGAGGCCGACATCATGGTCTCCCTGGCCTCGCTGGCCGGCGAGCGCATGTTCTTCGGCGAGGACAACTCCTCCGGCGTCTCCGGCGACCTCTACTCGGCCACCTACCTGACCGCGATGATGGAGTCGTACTGGGGCATGGGCTCCGGCGTCACCTCGCTGCCCGCGCTCCAGGAGCTGGAGATCATGGGCGGCAAGGCCATGCGCAAGCGCGGGCCCGGCGGCGGCATCGGCATCACCGAGCGAGAGCCGGCCAGGCGCCAGCCCGACCTCGCGCCCGACGTGCTCGGCGAGCGCATCGAGTTCAACCTGGTACGGCTGCTGGAGCGGACCGAGCAGTTGCTGGAGGAGCACCGCAGGGACGTGCTCTGCCTGGCGCACGCGCTGGAGACGCACAAGACCCTCAACGGCGACGACGTGGTCGCCATCATCCGCAGGGAGCCGGGGCCGCTCATCGACGGCACCATCTACGCCTCCGACGAGCTCTACCAGGAGCTGGAGGAGTACCATCACGACGCGGCCAGGGCGCACAAGGAGCACAGCCACATCGACCGCGCGCTGCCCGGGCACCAGGAGGCGGTTCCGGGGGTGCCGGTCGGCTACGCCGCGCAGGGGACCGGGATGCCCGCACCGCCCTTCGCGGCCCCGCCCACCGGCATCCAGGTGCTGCCCCCACCGGGGGCTTCCGCTGGACCGGCCACCGCGGCGCCACCTGCCGGGTCCTCTGGCGGGTCCTCTGGCGGGCGCCCCTCGGGGATCCAGGCGCCGCCTCCCACGGGGCCGCCCGTGCAGGTCGGTCAGGATGCGCAGCGCGAGCCGGCCGACCGGCCCGAGTTCGTGCCCTGGGCCGCCTCCCCGCCGGGCGCCGCCCCCTCCAACGGCCCTGTCACAGGGGTCTCGGCAGGGCCCTCCGCGCCGGTGCCGGTCGTCGTGGGCACGCCCGCGGCGGGCACGCCGTCACCGCAGCGGCGTCGCCGCATCGGCCGGATCTGGCTGGTCGTCGCCAGCCTGCTCGGCCTCGTGGCGATCTCCGTCATCGCCGCGCTCGCCGTGACCGGCGTCCTCGGCGGCGGCGGGAACGCCACCGGCTCGGCCGCCGCGCCCTCGATGGCCTCGCCAGGGCTGCTGCTCCTGCTGTTCGTCGTGGTCGTCGCCGTCATCGTGGGCGCCGGGCTGGCGTTCGTGGCGATCAAGGGCGTCCGCGCGGCGCAGACGAAGGCCGAGCAGGAACGGGACCAGGCCCACGCCAGGGCCCAGCTGCTGGCCGCGGCGATGGACCCGGACACGGCCATGCGGCTGCTCGGCTACGACGGCAACGGCACCGACCGGCGCGGCGGCTGACCGCCCCGGCACACACCGGCCGGTCACCCGTACATCGGGTGGCCGGCCGCCCGAGGTCAGGCCCGGTCGTGTTCCTCGTGGGCACGGCGCAGCAGGGCCAGCAGCCGGTCCTCGTCGCGAATCTCCCGGCGGAACCGTTCCGGGAGCTGCCTGAACTGCTCCTCCTTCGCGAGGAGCCGGTCGAAGAGCTCCTCGCGCACCACCGGGTCGTGCTCGACGTCCAGGTACGCCTCCGCGTACCGGCGCATCCCCGACACCGTGTTCTGCGCGCGGCCCTTCGGACTGGCCAGCGAGGCCACCACCGTGACCAGCAGCACGCCGGTGATCACCGACAGGGACAGCCCGGTGCTGATCTCCACGACCGGCACCGGCTCGCCCTCGTTGATGAACGGCACGTTGTTCTCGTGCAGCGCGTGCAGAATCAGCTTGACCCCGATGAAGGCCAGGATCGCGGCCAGCCCGTACGCCAGGAAGATGAGCCGGTCGAGCAGCCCGTCGATGAGGAAGTACAGCTGACGCAGCCCCAGCAGGGAGAACGTGGTCGCGGTGAAGACGAGGTAGACGTTCTGGGTGAGACCGAAGATGGCCGGGATCGAGTCGAGGGCGAACAGCACGTCGGTCCCGCCGATGGCGATCATGACCAGCAACATCGGCGTCATGACCCGCTTGCCGTCCTGGACGGTGAAGAGCCGGTCGCCGTCGTAGGTGTCACTCGTGTGCAGCAGCCGGCGCGCGACCCGGACCATGAGGTTGTCGGGGACGCGGCCCTCATGGCCGTCCGGCTTGAGCAGGTTGCCCGCCGTGAGCAGCAGGATCAGGCCGAACAGGTAGAACACCCAGGCGAACGTGTTGATCAGCGCCGCGCCCAGCAGGATGAAGCCAGTGCGGGCGAGGAGCGAGAAGACGATGCCGAACAGCAGCGCCTTCTGCTGGTCGGCGCGGGGCACCTTGAAGCTGCCCATGATGACGAGGAAGACGAACAGGTTGTCGGCCGACAGCGCCTTCTCCGTCACGTAGCCGGCGAAGTACTCGGCACCGGCATCGGCGCCGCCGAAGAGCCAGACGCCGGCGCCGAACAGCAGCGCGACGCCCACGTACAGGGCCGACCAGATCGAGGACTCGCGCAGCGTGGGGACGTGAGCCTTGCGGACGTGGAAGACGAAGTCGAACAGCAGCAGCCCGACGATCCCCAGGATCGTCAGCCACCACACACCGGCGGAAACGTCCACATGAGGCTCCAGAGGTGCCGGCCGCCGTGGGGAAAGGCGACATTCGCGGGGTTGTCGTGGCAGGTGTTACCCGGATCACCCGCCCTCATGCCCGGCCACCGCCCCCGCTCCACGCGTCTTTCGAGAGAGGTGGTGGACCGTCGAACCGGACGCGACCGCCCCGCGTCTTAAGGGTGTGCCGCGACCAGCCTCCCCCGCCTCCCTCCTCCTCGCCTGCGCCTTCCTGCTCACCGCAGGCTGCTCGGACGCCAGGCCCTGTACGCTCATCGGCGCCCGCCCCGGAATATCGGTGCACGTACGCGCGGCTCTCGCGGCCAGAGCCGAGTCCGTGGAAATGGACGTGTGCTGGGACGGCTCCTGCCGGCAGGCGCGGACCCCGCTCCATCCGTCCTCGCGGCCCGGCCAGGAGACCTGCTCGGGCGACACCTGCTCGGCGCCGGCCGTGCTCACGGGGGACGAGAACGGGTTCGGCGACGTCCAGGGGCTGCCGGAACGGCCGGTGCGGGTGCGCCTGACGCTGCGGGGCGCCGGAACCGAGCCGGTGCTGGAGCGTACGATCGAGGTCACGCCGCGGGGCGTGTTCCCCAACGGCCCCGACTGCGGCGAGGCGGGCCCGCAGGCGGTGCTCACCGTCGAGGGTGACGGCACTGTGCGGAGCGGTTCCTGATTAACACGCCGTTCACATTCGGGCAAAAAGCGGGAAACGGCCATCCGTAAGACTCGGCGTGGCTGAGAGAAATCCCGAAAGGACCGCTGTGAGCTACAAGGCTGAGTACATCTGGATCGACGGCACCGAGCCCACGGCTCTGCTGCGCTCGAAGACGAAGATCCTGGCCGACGGAGCCGAGCCCCCGGTCTGGGGCTTCGACGGCTCCAGCACCAACCAGGCCGAGGGCCACTCGTCGGACCGCGTGCTCCGCCCGGTGTTCATCTGTCCCGACCCGATCCGCGGCGGCGACAACAAGCTCGTCCTGTGCGAGGTCGAGGAGATCAACGGCGAGCCGCACGTCAGCAACACGCGTGCGCTGCTGCGCCCGGTCGCCGAGCAGTTCGCGGCGCAGGAGTCCTGGTTCGGCATCGAGCAGGAATACACCTTCTTCAAGGGCAGCCGCCCGCTCGGCTTCCCCGAGGGCGGCTTCCCCGCCCCGCAGGGCCACTACTACTGCGGCGTGGGCGCCGAGGCCGTGTTCGGCCGCGAGATCGTCGAGCTCCACCTCGACCGCTGCCTCGCCGCCGGCCTGAAGATCTCCGGCATCAACGCCGAGGTCATGCCGGGCCAGTGGGAGTTCCAGGTCGGCCCGGCCGACCCGATCGAGGTCGCCGACCACCTGTGGGTCGCCCGCTACCTGCTCTACCGGACCGCCGAGGAGCACGGCGTGGAGGCCACCCTCGACGCCAAGCCCGCCCGCGGCGACTGGAACGGCGCCGGCGCGCACACCAACTTCTCCACCAAGGCCATGCGTGAGGGCTACGAGGCCATCATCACCGCCTGCGAGTCGCTCGGCGAGGGCGACAAGCCGATGGAGCACGTCTCCCAGTACGGCGCCGACATCGAGTCCCGCCTCACCGGCCACCACGAGACCGCCCCGTGGAACAAGTACTCCTACGGCGTCTCCAACCGCGGCGCCTCGGTGCGCATCCCGTGGCAGGTCGAGGTGGACAAGAAGGGCTACATCGAGGACCGCCGTCCCAACGCCAACATCGACCCGTACGTGGTCACCCGCCTGCTGGTGAACACCTGCTGCTCGGCCCTGGAGAAGGCCGGCCAGGTCTGACCCACCGCTTCCGAGTGACGGGGCACCGGATTCCGGGGCCCCGTTTCTCATGTCAGAGGCGGAAGCCCAGATCGGGGACGATCTCGGCCACGTCCATCTGCGCCTTCTGCAGGCGTCCTGAATGGTCCCAGTTCATCGCCTGCCAGCGGGTGAACTGGTCGAGCACCCACATGCCCGACTGGCGGCTGCCGTTGCCCGACTTGCCGTTGCCGCCGAACGGCAGGTGCGCCTCGGCCCCCGAGGTGGAGTTGTTGACGCTGACCATGCCGGCCGAGACGCCCTCACGGAAGCGGAAGGCGTGCTTCGGGTCGGTGGTGTAGATGGAGCTCGACAGCCCGTAGCCGGGCAGGTTGGCCAGCTCGACCGCCTCGTCCAGGGTGGCGAACGTGGTGACGCCCACGATCGGGCCGAACGTCTCCTCCATGAACAGCCGGTCGCCCGGCCGCACGCCGTCCACCACGACCGGGTGGTAGTAGAGGCCGCCGGCGCCGTCGAAGCCGCCGCGCGGGTTGCCGCCGGTGACGCGGCCCGTCGGGCCCGTGACGACCTGGTGGTGGGGCTGGATCCAGGTCAGGTACTCCTCGTAGCGGTCGGCGAACTTCTGGTCGAGCAGCGGCCCCGCCAGCACGTCGCCCGCCGGGTCGCCGATCTCGGCCTCGCGTACGGCCCGCGCGAACCGTTCGACGAACGCGTCGTGCACGCTCTCGTGCACGATGACCGTGCCGAGGCTCGTGCAGCGCTGGCCCGCGGTGCCGAACCCGGAGAACAGCGCGCCCTCCACGGCCAGGTCGAGGTCGGCGTCCGGCATGATCACCATGGGGTTCTTGCCGCCCAGCTCCAGGCAGGCGGACTGCAGGTGCCGCCCGGTCAGCTCGCCGACCTTCCTGCCCACCTCGCTGGAGCCGGTGAAGCCCACCTTCTGCACACTGCCCTGCTCAAGGGCCAGCTCAAGGCCGCGGAAGGTGTCGGCCCCGTCGGCGAAGACGATGTTCAGCACCCCGTCGGGCAGGCCCGCCGCCGTGAACAGCCGGAACATCGCGTGCGCGGAGGCGGCGGCGTACTCGGCGGGCTTCCAGACCACCGCGTTGCCGCACAGCAGGGCCGGCACCAGGTACCACGACGGGACCGCCACCGGGAAGTTGCCCGCCGTGATGACCGCCGCCACGCCGATCGGGTTGCGGAAGGTGAACAGGTTCTTGTCCGGCATCTCGGACGGCACCGTCTGCCCGTACAGCCTGCGGCCCTCGCCCAGGAAGAAGTCACACGTGTCGACGATCTCCCTGACCTCGCCGAGAGCCTCCGCGTACGGCTTGCCGATCTCCTCGGTCACCAGCCGCGCCAGCGCCTCGGCGTTGGCCTCCACCAGCCGCCCGATCGAGGCGATCACCCTGCCGCGCACCGGCGCGGGCACCTTGGCCCACTCGCGCTGCGCCTCCTTGGCGGTGCGGCAGGCGGCGGCGAACGTGTCCGCGTCGGCCAGCCCGACCCGCGCCACGACCTCGCTCGTGCGGGCGGGGTTGGTCGAGTCGTACGTGGTCGCTGCGGCGGCGTCCTTGCCGCCCACGATGGAAACGATCTGTCGGCTCACCGGGGCCCTCCTCCGTAAGTTCTCCGGTAGACGCTAGCTCTCCAAGGCCAGTTTGCGCAGCTCCGGCCCGTGCACCGGATCGGCCAGCGCGGCGGCGAACTGCGCCCGCAGATAGTTGAGCGGTGAGCCCGTGTCGTACCAGGTGCCCTCGATGACCTGGCCGTACACCGGATGCGCGGCGGCGTGGCGGTGCAGCGCGTCGGTCAGGTAGATCTCGCCCTGGGGGTTCTCGTGCCAGCGGCGCGTGGCCGCCTCCAGCTCGGCGACCACGCCGGGGGTCACGACGTAACCGCCGATGGCCGCGTACCGGGAGGGTGCCTCCTCCGGGCGGGGCTTCTCCACCAGGCCGGAGACGCGCAGCCGGCCGCCGCCGAGATCCTCCTCGACGACCGGCACGCCGTAGCGGGAGGAGTCCTCGGCCTCCATCGGCATCAGGGCCAGCACCGGCGCCCCCGTCGCCTCGTAGGCCGCCTTGAGCTGCCGGGCGCGCGGCACCTCCGCCACGAACACGTCGTCGGCCCACAGCACCATGAACGGCTCGTCGCCGATGACGCGGGCGGCGTTCAGTACGGGGGTGCCGTTGCCGTACGGGCCCGTCTGGTACAGGTACGTGATGTGCGCCTGCGACGACAGCTCGGCCACCGCGGCGGCCAGGTCGTCCTTGCCCGCCTCGCGCAACTGCCGCTCCAGGTCGGCGTCCGGGGCGAAGTGCCGCTGCACCAGCTCCTTGCGGGCCGACGTGACGATGGTGATCTCGTCGATGCCGGAGTCGACGAGCTCGCGGATGGTGTGCTCGATGACGGGCTTGTCGCCGATCGGCAGCATCTCCTTCGGCAGGGCCTTCGTCAGGGGCAGCAGGCGGGTGCCCAGACCGGCCACCGGGATCACGGCTTTACGGACCATACGTCACTCCTTGGGTGGTGCTGCTGGGCTGGTGCCGCCGGGCGGACGGGACGGCGTCAGGCGGTGAAGTCGGCGAAGTCGAAGCCGGGGGAGACCAGGCAGCTCACCAGCACCTCCTCCTCGCCCGCCGGCCGCGCCGACTGCCACACCCCGCCGGGCACGACCGCCTGCGGCACCTGCCCGTGCTCCACGTCGGGCCCGAGCAGCACGTCGTCGTCCCCGATCGTCAGGCTGAGCGGGCCGCCGCGGTGCCACAGCCAGATCTCGGCCGACCTGACCACGTGCGGCACCGACTCCTCGCCCGGATGCAGCAGGAAGTAGATGGCGGTGGCGCTGGCCCGCGACCCCTCATACCCCTCGGGCTCGAACGTCACCGGCGAGCGCCACGTCTCGCGGAACCAGCCGCCCTCGGGATGGGGCAGCAGGTCGAGCGCCTCGGCGACGGGCGGGCGCGGCACGAACGCGACGGGGGCGCCCGTGACGTCCCTGCGCAGGAACCGGTCGCCGTCGAGGACGAGCTGTCCGTCGAGCGGGCTGGTCAGGGCTTCGGCCTCGTCGGCCACCTGGACGGCAGGGCCGTCGGGATAGATCCGCAACTCCACGGGACGAGTCTAGGGAGGTTCGGGACGGTGGACGTTCCGGGCCTGGACGTTGCGGGCCTGGACGTTCCGGAACGGCGGACGTTCCGGACGGGGAAGTCCCGGACGAGCGCAGGTCGAGTTGCGGGACGGCCAGGGCCGGGCTCCGCAGCCGAGCCAGGCGTCGTCTTGTTGGACGGGCTCCTAAATGTCGGTCGGGCTGGCTAGTCTGCGGCAGGTGATGCAGCGGTGGAGCCGGGATCAGGTCCTCGCCCTCGCCCCTGACGCGCCGTCCCGAAAGGCGGCGCAGGGGGTGTCGGCGCCAGGCAAATGGTCGTCCCACGGCACGACGGGCCTGGTCGTGTTCGGGGAGTGCCGGGGCAGCGGGTCCAAGCCCTATCTGGCGTGCGTCGACCTCACCGAGCCCGCCTACCGGTGCAGTTGCCCCAGCCGGAAGTTCCCGTGCAAGCACGCGCTCGGCCTGCTGCTCCTCTGGTCCGCCGACGGGGTCCCCGAGCTGGAGGCGGCGCCGCGGTGGGTGACGGAGTGGATGGACGGCAGGGCCACCCGCGCCGCGAAGTCCGCCGCCCGCCTCGAAGCCGCCCGCACCGAGACCCGCCCCGACCCCACCGCCGGCGCGTCGCCCGATGCCGCCGAGGAAGCCTCGCCCAGACCCGCCGACGGCATCCCGCCACAGCCCGGCTCGGCGGGCTCGCTCGCCGCTGGGGCAGCCCAGCCTGGCACGGAGGGGCCTGGATCTGGCGGGGCCGCTCCGGGCGCGGAGAGGGCCGGATCCGGTGGGGCGGCT
This sequence comes from Nonomuraea maheshkhaliensis, assembly GCF_039529435.1. NCBI lineage: Bacteria > Bacillati > Actinomycetota > Actinomycetes > Streptosporangiales > Streptosporangiaceae > Nonomuraea > Nonomuraea maheshkhaliensis. The sequence goes on along the minus strand of NZ_BAAAMU010000134.1, from coordinate 9,485 downwards.
TCGGGCATGGAGAGGGCCGAAACCGGTGGGGCGGCTTCGGGCGCGCTCAGAGCTGGAGGCGGTGCGGCCGGGCGGGCCGAGAGTGTGCGGCATGCGCGGGTCGCCGCCGGGCTGGGGGAGCTGGAGCGGTGGCTGGCCGACCAGGTGCGCCAAGGGCTGGCGGGGGCCGCCGAGCACGACTGGGAGGGGCTGGCCAAACGTCTCATCGACGCCCAGGCCCCCGGCATGGCGGGCATCGTCTCCCGCCTTTCCCGGGTGCGGGCCGAGGAGGGCTGGCCGGGGCGGCTGCTGGAGGAATACGCCCTGATCAACCTGCTCGCCGTCGCCTACCGCAGACGGGCCGATCTGCCGGGCCCGCTCGCCGAGACCGTCCTGATCCGCACCGGGTTCCCCGTCACCAGGGAAGAGGTGCTGGCCGGGCCCGCCGTGCGTGATCACTGGGACGTCCTGGGGCGGCGCGACGAGCAGCAGGACCGGCTGACGGCACGCCGCGTCTGGCTGCGGGGCCGCCGCACCGGCCGCCCCGCCCTCATCCTGTCGTTCGCCCCCCAGGGCCAGGCGCTCGACGCCTCCCTGGTGACGGGGACGACCATCGACGCCGACCTGACCTACTACCCAGGCGCCGCCCCGCTGCGAGCCCTGGTCGCCACCCGCCACGCCCTCCTCACCCCACCGCCACCAGGCACCCCGGCCCCCGCCACCGCCCCCTCCCTCCGCACCCCGTCGGCCGCCGTCCCGTCCGACCCAGGCGAGCACACCCCAGGCGAGCCCACCCCAGGCAGGGCGTCGCGGGCCGAACCGGCCGGAGATGACCGTCTCTGGGCAGTGCCGCCCGGGAGGCCGGTGGAGGAGGCGTTGGACGAGGTGGCGCGGGCGCTGGCCGAGGATCCGTGGACCGAGTCGTGGCCGCTCGTCCTGGCCGGAGTCGTTCCCGGCCGGGCCGAGGTCGGCGGCCTGCCCTGGCACCCCCGCGCCCGCGACCCCTGGCGGCTGATCGCCGTCTCCGGTGGGCGGCCGGTCACCGTGGCCGTCGAATGGACGCCGCAGGGCCTGAGACCCCTGACCACCTGGGACGACGAGGGAAGGGCGGTGATCCTGGCATGACGGGCTGGGAGGAGCTGACGTCCACGGCGCTCGTGGGCACCGGCCGCCGGCCGTACCCCGGAGACCTGCTCGAAGCCGCCGCCGTAGAAGTGGCGCGGCGGCGGGCGGGGCGGCGCGCGGGCGAGACGGGGCGGCCGGAGCGCGCGCCGGAGGAGGAGCGGGAGGCGGTCGGCAGGCACGCGGCCGAACGGCTCGTCCGCATCATGGGCGGCGAGCACGACCGGCTGCTGCCCGAGTGGCTGGCCGCGGCCGCCGCGACCGGGCGCAGGGTGCCCGCGTACGCGCTGCCCGAGCTGCTCGACCGCGGCCGGCGCGACCGTTCGATCAGGGTGCACCTCGGCGTGCTCGCGGGCCGGCGCGGCCGATGGCTGGCGGGGCTCAACCCGGCCTGGGACTACCTGCTGGAGGAGCCCACGGGCGAGACGTGGGAGCTGGGCGGGGCCGCCGACCGGCGGGCCCACCTGAGCGCGCTCAGGGCGGCCGGCCCGGCCGGCGCCAGGCGGCTGCTGGAGAGCTCGTGGGAGCGTGAGACGCCCGACGACCGGGCCGGGTTCGTGGAGGTGCTGGCCGAAGGGCTGAGCATGGAGGACGAGCCGTTCCTTGAGCAGGCGCTCGACGACCGGCGCAGGGAGGTGCGCCAGGCCGCGGCCAACCTGCTGACCCGCCTGCCGGATTCGCGCATGTCCCGGCGCATGGCCGAGCGGGTGCGCGCCTGCGTGACGATCCGGCGCGAGAGCGGCGGTGAGGTCATCGCCGTCGAGGCGCCCACGGTCTGCGACAAGGCGATGGAACGCGACGGCGTGCGCGCGAAGCCGCCCCGGGGCATCGGCGAGCGCGCCTGGTGGCTGCAGCAGATCATCGCCCGCGCCCCGCTGGCGTTGTGGGACCGGCCGCCGGCCGCGCTGCTCGCGATGCGAATCCCCGACTGGGACGCCGAGGTGAAGGCGGCCTGGGTACGCGCCGCGGTGCTGCAGCGCGACCCCGAGTGGGCGCGGGCGATGTTCGGCTGGGACCCGATCGCCGACCTGCTCGAATCCCTGCCGCCGGAGGAGCAGCAGGAGCTGGCCGCCCGGTTCGTGCACCAGCACGACCTCGACAGCCAGCTGATCATGGTGCTCGGCGGGGTGTCGTCCCTCTGGGGCGAGGGCCTGGCCACGGCCGTGCTGCGCAAGATCGTGAAAGTGGCCGCCACCCAGCCGTGGAACCTCGGCGAGCTGGCCAAGCTGGCGGGCGAGCACATCGACCCGGCCCTCTACGAGCTGGCCGAGGACTTCTCACCCGCGGAGCCCATCCAGCAGGTCGCCGCCCTGCTACGGTTCCGCGTTGATATGTACAAGGAGCTCCCCCTATGACCGTTCTGCGCCCGCACGCGGAAGACCAGTACGCCGAGGAGCTGGCCTTCCTGGCCAAGGACGACGACCGTCCCAGGCCACCCGGCTGGCGGCTGTCGCCGTGGGCCGTCACCACGTACATCCTGGGCGACGGCGACCGCGTCACCCCCAAATACGTGGGCGCGCGGCGCATCGTCGAGGTCGCCGTCGCCACGCTCGCGACCGACCGCGCGCTGCTGCTGCTCGGCGTGCCCGGCACCGCGAAGACATGGCTTTCCGAACACCTGGCCGCCGCCGTCAGCGGCGACTCGACGCTGCTCGTGCAGGGCACCGCCGGCACCGCCGAGGAGGCCATCCGGTACGGCTGGAATTACGCCAGACTCCTGGCCGAGGGCCCGTCCATCGAGGCGCTGACCCCGTCGCCGGTGATGCGGGCCATGGCCGAGGGCCGCGTCGCCCGGGTCGAGGAGCTCACCCGCATGCCGTCCGACGTCCAGGACGCCCTGATCACCGTCCTGTCGGAGAAGACGCTGCCGATCCCCGAGCTCAACCGCGAGGTCCAGGCCGAGCGCGGCTTCAACGTCATCGCCACCGCCAACGATCGCGACCGCGGCGTCAACGAGCTGTCCAGCGCGCTGCGCCGCCGCTTCAACACCGTCGTCCTGCCGGTCCCCGCCACCGCCGAGGAGGAGGTCGACATCGTCGCCCGCCGCGTCGCCCAGCTCGGCCGCTCGCTGGAACTGCCGGAGACGACGACGGGGCTGGCCGAGATCCGGCGGGTGGTCACGGTGTTCAGGGAGCTGCGCGCCGGCGTCACGGAAGACGGCCGCACCAAGCTCAAGTCGCCCAGCGGCACCCTGTCCACGGCCGAGGCCATCTCCGTCCTGACCAGCGGCATCGCGCTGGCCGCCCACTTCGGCGACGGGGTGCTGCGGCCGTCCGACGTGGCCGCCGGGATCGTCGGCGCGGTGGTGCAGGAGCCGGTGTCGGACCGGGTGGTGTGGCGCGAATACCTGGAGACGGTGGTGCGCGAACGCTCCGACTGGCGCGACTTCTACCGCGCGTGCCGCGAGACTTCATGAGCGTCTCCGTCCTGGGCGTGCGCCACCACGGGCCCGGCTCGGCGCGGGCCGTGCGGCGCGAGCTCGAACGCCTGCGCCCCGACGCCATCCTCATCGAGGGCCCGCCCGAGGCCGACGCCCTCGTCACGCACGCACCCGGCCTGGAGCCGCCGGTCGCGCTGCTCGCCCACGTGCCGGGGGCGCCGGCCCGCGCGGCGTTCTGGCCGTTCGCGGAGTTCTCGCCGGAGTGGCAGGCGATCCGGTACGGCACGTCCGCCGGCGTCCCCGTGCGCTTCTGCGACCTGCCCGCCGCCCACTCCCTGGCCGGCGAACCGTCCGCCGCCGAACCCGGCGATCAGGGACCAGGTGGAGCGGAGCTCGACGTGGTGGGGACCGGGATGAGGGGTGATCCCATCGGGGCGCTGGCCGCCGCGGCCGGATACGACGACCCCGAGCGCTGGTGGGAGGACGTCGTCGAGCACCGGGGCGGTGACACGCCGTTCGAGGTCATCGCCGAGGCCATGGCCGCCGTACGCGAGGGGTACCGGCCGGAAGAGCGGGAGGCCAGGCGCGAGGCGTACATGCGCAAGACTCTCCGCGCGGCGATCAAGCAGGGTTTCGGCAGGATCGCGGTGATCTGCGGCGCCTGGCACGTGCCCGCGCTGACCGGGCCGCTGCCGTCCGTGACCGCGGACAACGCCGTCCTGCGCGGCCTGCCGAAGGTGAAGGCCGAGCTGACGTGGGTGCCGTGGACGTACGGCAGGCTCGCCTCGTGGAGTGGCTACGGCGCGGGGATCACCTCGCCGGGCTGGTACCACCACCTGTTCGAAACCCCCGACCGGCCCGTGGAGCGGTGGCTGGCCGCGGCCGCGGGGGTGCTGCGTGACGAAGGGCTGGCGGTCTCGTCCGCGCACGTCATCGAGTCCGTACGGCTGGCCGGCAGCCTGGCAGCCCTGCGCGGCCGGCCGCTGGCCGGGCTCGGCGAGGTCACCGAGGCGGCCAGGGCGGTGCTGTGCGAGGGCGACGACCTGGCCGTGGAGCTGATCCAGCGGCGCATGGTCGTCGGCGACCGGCTCGGCCACGTCTCCGACGGCACCCCGATGGTGCCGCTCCAGCGCGACCTGCGCGAGCGGCAGCGGCGGCTGAAGCTCAAGCCGGAGGCGCGCGACCGCGAGATCGACCACGATGTGAGCAAGCCCGTCGACCTCGACCGCTTCATCCTGCTGCACGGGCTGCGGCTGCTCGGGGTGGGCTGGGGCACGCCGGGGCAGGCGCGCGGGAAGGGGACGTTCAGGGAGACGTGGACGCTCCAGTGGCGGCCCGAGCACGACCTCGCCCTCATCGAGCACGCCGCCCTGGGCACCACCGTGCCGTCCGCCGCCGCCCAGCGGGCCCGCGACCTGGCCGGGGCGCCGTCGGCGACGCTGGCCGACCTGACGTCGCTGGTCGAACAGTGCCTGCTGGCGGACCTGCCGCAGGCGCTGCCCGGCGTGCTGGCGGCCCTGTCGGCCAAGGCGGCGCTCGACACGGACGTCACCCACCTGATGGCGGCGCTGCCCGCGCTGGTGCTGACCCACCGGTACGGCGACGTACGCGGCACCTCGGCCGACGGGCTGGCGGTGATCGTCCGCTCGATGCTGGAACGCATCTGCGTCGGGCTGCCGGTGGCGGTGACGGGGCTGGACGACGACGCGGCGGCCGACCTGCTCAAGCACGTGGACGCGGTCCACTCGGCCGTCGCCCTCCTCACCGACATCCCGGCCGCCCCTGCCAGGGACGCGCCGCCGGGAGCCGAGCACTCCGACGTGGCCGAGGAGGCCGGGCCGGGGGCGTCGCCGCGCGGGCGGTGGATGGCCGCGTTGCGGGGCATCAGCGACCGGCAGGACCTGCACGGGCTGATCGAAGGGCGTCTCACCAGGATCCTGCTCGACTCGGGCGGGCTCGGCGACGCCGGTGACCGCATGTCCAGGGCGATGTCCCGGGGCCAGGCTCCGGCGCGGGCGGCGGCTTGGGTCGAGGGGTTCCTGTCCGGGGGAGGGCTGCTGCTGGTGCACGACCCGCGCCTGCTCGGTCTGGTGGACGACTGGCTGACGGGGCTGTCCGTCGAGCAGTTCACCGACGTGCTGCCGCTGCTGCGCCGCACGTTCGGCGGATTCGCCGCGCCGGAACGCAGATCCATCGGCGAACGGCTCCGCTCGGCCGGCCGCGACGACGCCGACCGGGACCAGGACGTGGACGAACACCGCGCCGCGCCCGCCGTCGCGACCGTCCTGTCGATCATCGGAAGGACGAACGGATGAACGCGGGGAACGAACGGGTGGATCCGGCGGCCGGGCGGGTGAACGTGGCGGATGAGCGGTTGCGGCGGTGGCGGCTGGTGCTCGGGGGTGGGGCGGCCGACGGCACCGGGTGCGGGCTGGACGGCGTGGACGCGCGGATGGACGCGGCGCTGGCCGCCGTCTACGACCGGGGCGGCCGGGACGACGGCACGCCGGGAGGAAGGGAAGGCGGGCTCGGCGCGTCGGCGCCCCGGGTGGCCCGCTGGCTCGGCGACATCCGTGCCTACTTCCCCTCCACCGTCGTCCAGGTCATGCAGAAGGACGCGATCGAACGGCTCAACCTCACCAGGCTCCTCCTCGAACCCGAGATGCTCGAAGCCGTGGAGCCGGACGTCCACCTGGTCGGCACCCTGCTGGCGCTCAACAAGGTCATGCCCGACCAGGCCCGCGAATCCGCCAGGACCCTCGTCCGCAAGGTGGTGACGGAGCTGGAGCGCAGGCTGGCGCAGAAGACCAGGGCGGCGGTCAGCGGGGCGCTCGACCGGTCGGCCAGGACCCACCGCCCCAAGCGGGTGGCCGACATCGACTGGGACCGGACGATCAGGGCGAACCTCAAGAACTACCTCCCGGAGAAGAACACCGTCGTCCCCTCCCGCCTCGTCGGCTACGCCCGCAGGCAGCGGTCGGTGCAGCGCGAGGTGGTGCTGTGCATCGACCAGAGCGGGTCGATGGCGGCCTCGGTGGTGTATTCGAGCGTGTTCGGGGCGGTGCTGGCCTCGATGCGGGCGCTGAAGACGTCCCTCGTCGTGTTCGACACGGCGGTGGTGGATCTCACGGACCGCCTGCACGACCCGGTCGAGCTGCTGTTCGGCACGCAACTCGGCGGCGGCACCGACATCAACCGGGCCATCGCCTACGGGCAAGGGCTCATCACCCGCCCGGCCAACTCGATCTTCATCCTGATCAGTGACCTGTACGAGGGCGGCGTCAGGGAGGAGATGCTGCGCAGGGTGGCGGCGATGACGCAGGCCGGCGTCCAGGTGATCGTGCTGCTGGCGCTGTCGGACGAGGGGGCGCCGTTCTACGACCACGAGAACGCCGCCGCGCTGGCCGCGATGGGCGTGCCCGCGTTCGCCTGCACGCCCGACGCCTTCCCCGACCTGATGGCGGCCGCGATCGAGCGGCGCGACATCACCCAGTGGGCCGAACGCCACACCACCCTCTGACGCTCCGACGCCGCCCGGCCCCGTCCGGCCCTGGCCGGGCGGCGTCGGGCGGGGCCGGTTCCAGGCTGGACGAGGCCGGGGCGGCCGGTCACGCGTGCTGCGGCTCGGACTCCGGCCGGGCGTGGCGGGGCAGCAGGTACGTCAGCGCGAACGTCAGCGCCAGCAACCCCACCTCCACCCACACCGTGACCTGCATGGACGAGCCGAACTCCCACCCGGAGGCCAGCAGGTCGAAGAAGAGCGTCCCCAGCACGGCGGTGCCCAGCGCGCCGCCCAACTGCTGGATGCCGGTCAGCGTCCCGGAGGCGGAGCCCGTCTCGTGCGGCTCGACCCCGGCCAGCACGATGTCGAAGAACGGCGCCATCGTCAGCCCCATGCCGATCCCGACCAGGGCCAGACCGGGGGAGAGCTGCCAGCCGGAGACGTCGACCCCGGCGAGGTGGATGGTGAGGGCGAGCACGGCCGCGCCCGCCGCCATCACGAGGGTGCCGATCTGCATCAGCCCGCGCCCGAGCCTCGCCTGCAGCCCCGACATCGCCAGGCCGAAGCCGGCCACGCCGCCGAGCGCCTGAGGAAGGGCGGCCAGGCCCGCCTGGAGCGGGGTGAAGCCCAGGCCGAGCTGCGTGTAGAGGCTGAAGACCAGGCCGAAGCCCATCATCCCGGAGAAGAAGGCGAGCCCGGCCACGAGGCCGCTGCTGAAGGAGCGCTTGCGGAACAGGCTGGGGGTGATCAGCGGGTCCCGGCCGGCCCTGGCGCGGCGGGACTCGTACCAGCCGAAGAGGGCGAAGACCACGACGGAGGCGGCCATCGAGACGAACGTCCAGGCCGGCCAGCCCGACTCGCGGCCCTGGATGAGCGGGAAGATGAGCAGGAACGCGGCGGCCGAGACGAGCGCGACGCCGGGCAGGTCGAGCCTGGTGGCGCCGGACAGGCGATGTTCGGGCAGGCAGCGCAGCGCGGCCACGACGGCGGCCAGGCCGATCGGCAGGTTGATCAGAAAGATCATGCGCCAGCCGGTGCCGAAGAGGTCGGCGTCCACCAGCCAGCCGGCCAGCACGGGGCCGCCGACGGAGCCGATGGTCATCACCGGGCCGAACATGCCGAAAGCCTTGCCCAGCTCCTCAGGCGGGAACATCTCCTTGATCATCCCCAGCCCCTGCGGGAGCATCACGGCGCCGAACAGGCCCTGCACCACGCGTCCCGCGATCAGCAGCTCCGGGCTGCCGGCGACGCCGCACAGCAGCGAGGCGGCGGTGAAGCCGCAGGCGCCGATCACGAACATGCGCTTCCTGCCGTAAAGGTCGCCGAGCCGGCCACCGGTGATCAGGCCCACGGCCATGGCCAGGGTGTAGCCCGCGCCGAGCCACTGCACCAGGCTCTCTGAGCCGCCCAGCTCCTTGCGGATCGTGGGGGCGGCGATCGTGGTCACGAGGGCGTCGAGCAGGTCCATGACCTCGGCGGCCAGGATGACGAACAGGGCGGCCCAGCGCAGGCGATAGGGCTGGACGCCGGCGGCCGCCGCTGCGGCGGTGACGGTCATGAGGAACTCCTTAAAACAGTGTTCGTGTTGCACGAACGGCGTTCGTTACGAACACTGTTTTAAAGGCGAACACTGTTCGTGTCAAGTACGGCGTTCGGGGTACAGTGGGCGCATGGTGGATCGGAAGGAACGTGGCGAGGGCGAGGTCCCGGCGCCCCCGTGGCGCAGGTCGCGCAAGCCGGCGCAGCCCAGACGGCAGCTCAGCCAGGATTTGATCATCGACACCGGCCTGCGGATCCTCGACGCCGAGGGCTTCGACGCGCTCAGCATGAGACGGGTGGCCCAGGAGCTCGACACCGGCCCCGCCTCGCTGTACGCGCACGTGGCCGGCAAGGAGGAGCTGCTTGAGCTGATCTACGACCGGGTGCTCGGCGAGATCAGGCTGCCCGAGCGCGACCCCGCCCGGTGGAAGGAGCAGCTGCGGGCGTACGCCCTGGAGGTGCACCGCGTGCTCGGCGCGCACGCCGACGTGGCCAGGGCCGCCCTGGCGACCATCCCGACGGGCGAGAACTCGATCCGCGCGGGAGAGTTCCTCTTCGGGCTGCTGGTCGAGGCCGGGATGGCGCCGCGGGAGGCGTCCGTGGCGATGGACCGCCTGTCCCTCTACATCGTCGGCGACGCCTACGAGGCGTCCCTGCACTACGCGCGGATGCGGGCGGCCGGGATGAACGATCCCGAGGCGTACTTCGAGTCGTTCGTCGGCCATATCGCCGGCTACTACCGGGCGATCCCGGCGGAGCGGTTCCCGTACCTGGTCAAGCATGTGGACGACCTGATCGCCGACGACGGTGAGCAGCGCTTCCGCTACGGTCTCGACCTGATCCTCGACGGCATCGAGGCCCGCATGCCCCGCGACCCCTGACGGCCGGACGGGCGCGCCTGTCGCCTTAGAAGTCCTAACGCAATGAGGTAAGTCGTCGCCAGCAGATGAGTGCGCAGGCCAG
>NZ_BAAAMU010000133.1:0-29095 GCF_039529435.1 Nonomuraea maheshkhaliensis | reverse complement strand
GCCGGCCCCGCCAGGGGACGGCCACCGCCTCGGCGACCACCGCCGCGCCGGCCCAGCCGCGGGTCACCCGCCCGCAGAGCCCGCCGCCGCAGGCGAGCGCCCGGCCCACGCCGAAGCAGGAGACGGCCCACGCCGAAGAGCCCCGGGTGGACCTGCTGTGGCCCAACCCGTTCTCGCACGAGCTCGCGGTGCCGATGCAGGATCAGCGGGTCGTGCGGCCCAGCCCGCCCGCCTCCGACGTGCTGGGGACGGTGCTGACGATCGCGTTGCTGGGCTCGGCGGTGCTGGCCACGCGGATCGTGCAGCAGCGGCGGCACCGTACGGAACCCACGGAGTCGATCCCGTTCGAGCCGGCGCGGGCCGGCTCGAACGGACGCCACCGGCTGGCCTGAGCCGGCCGGCACACGAGGCAAGCCCCGGCGGCGTGAAGGCGCATTCTAGGGGTCGTCGCAACACGGTGATCGGTTGCTGTACGTGACCAAACCCGTGTGGGCGGCGTTGCTGATCGTGCTCATGGTAGCGATCACCCTTGGCTGGGCACGCGTGGCACTGCCCTTGGCGTTGGTCGCCGCACTCCAGGTCAGCAGGCGCATGATTCCCGGGTCAGCAGGTAGCGCGATCCCCTACTTCGGACCATGCCGTCGCACCCCGCACGGCTCCGGGCTTGGTACGCGTCGATGATTGCACTCAGGGCACGAGGAGGACGCGGCCGAGTTGGGAGCGGCTTTCCATGATCCGATGCGCTTCGGCCGCCTTGTCGAGCGGCAGTCGGGCGTGCAGCCTGGCGCGTAGTCTCCCCTCGACCGCGTGCTGTGTGACCTGGTCCATGTCCTCGCGTGCTTGCTTCGGTGCGGCGGCGCGCCAGGCGAGCAGTGAGAACCCCGCTACCGATCTCATTGCGAAAAGGCTGGTCAGCGGGATGTCGGTTGCCCCGCCGCCGGCTGCTCCGTAGACGACGGCCCGGCCGAACGGTGCCAGGAGGTCGAGGCTGCGCACCAGGATGCGGCCGCCGACGGAGTCCAGGATGACGTCGATCCCTTCTGGCGCGGCCTCGCGCACCTGGTCGGGCCAGTCCTCCGCTGAGTAGTCGACGGCCGCGTCGGCGCCGAGCGTGCGGGTGAAGTCCAGCTTGGCGGGGGAGCCTGCTGTGGCGATCACGGTGCCGGCACCGGCGATCTTGGCGAGTTGTACGGCCAGGTGGCCAATGCCTCCTGCGGCGGCGTGAATGAGCACGGTCTCGCCGGGCGACAGCCGGGCGGCGCGCAACGTGCCCAGCGCCACGGGGGCGCCCATCGGCAGCATGCTCGCGGTGGCGTCGTCGATTCCCTCTGGCACGGGCGCGAGCCATTCGGCGTCGGCGAGGACCTGGTCGGCGAAGGCGTCCTCGGCCAGCGCGGCGACCCGCCGGCCGGTGAGGCCGGGGTCGACGCCGGCCCCCACCGCGTCGACCATGCCGACCACATCGCCGGTGAGCACGGCGGGCAGGTCGCGCCGGTAGATCCCGCCGGTTTCCGGCCCCTGGCGGAACTTCACGTCAACGAAGTTGGCGCCGATCGCCTCGGCGCGGATGCGCACCTGGCCGGGGCCCGGGCGGGGGATCTCTGTCTCTTCCATGGTGAGCACCTCGGGGCCGCCATAGGCGTGATAACGGATTCGGCGCATGCCGTCCTCCTTCATTGAGGATAAAGTGGACCTGCGGTCAAGTTCGAAGGGAGCGTACTTGACCGGCGGTCCAGTTGTCCACGGGAAAGAGGAGCCGATGATCGAGGAGCGTCGCGAACGCGCTGACGCGGCACGCAACCGTCGTGCCATCCTGCGGGCGACCGAGGAGTTGCTCGCCCGGCACCGGCCCGAGCAGATCTCCATGGAACAGGTCGCCGCCGCGGCCGGGGTTGGTAAGGGCACGGTGTTCCATCGTTTCGGCAGCCGGATGGGGCTGATGGTCGCGCTGATGCAGGAGCGGGCCTACGCCCTGGAGGAGGCCGTGGCGAGCGGACCTCCGCCGCTGGGGCCCGGCGCCCCGCCCGAGGAGCGGCTGACGGCCTTTCTGGACGCGATCGTCGACGTCGTTGGCCGCAACAAGGGGCTCCTCGCGGCGCTCGGCCATGCCGCTACGGCGGCGCCCAGGCCGGAGTGGAAGGAGCACGGCGAGCACCGGGGCGAAGGCGGTGACCACGTTCCGGACTCGCGGGACGACCATCCCGTCTACCGGTTCTGGCACGGCCACACCAGCGCGCTGATCGCCGCGCGGCGCCCCGACCTGGACGGAGAACTGCTGGCGCACATCCTGCTGGGCAGCCTTCAAAGCGAACCGGTCCTGCGGCTGCTGGAGCGCGGAGAGGCGATGCGGCTGGCCGCGTCGCTACGCGTCATGGCCGCCGGGATGCTCGCGGCCCCTGCCCCCTCCTGAGGCGAACCGGCCGAGAAACCATCCATCTCCCCGATCGCTACAGTGCGGCATATGCCACGTTTAAGCCGTCGGCGGTGAGTGATCCAGCGAGACGCTCGGCGGGGGTATCCCAGCCGAGCGTCTTTCGTGGTCTGGCGTTGAGTTCGGCGGCGACGGCGTCCAGGTGCTCACGGGTGTGAACGGACAAGTCGGTGCCCTTGGGGAAGTATTGCCGCGCTGCCAGGGGCTGGCCGGGTCGCAAAAGTAGACCGGGATTCCGGTAGCGACGGTGAATGCGCCGTGGGAGCCCATCTCGCTTCCCTGATCCCAGGTCAGCGAGCGGGTGAGATGAGCCGGTAGCGTCTTGACGGTTGTGATCAGAGCATCACGCATCCGCTCTGCGCTGCGGCCGTGGGGCAGGTGGACGAGCATCACGTAACGGGTGCTGCGCTCGACCAGAGTGCCGATGGCGGAACCGCCGTCCTTGCCAACGATCAAATCACCCTCCCAATGCCCAGGCACGGCGCGATCCTCGACCTCAGCCGGACGCTCGCTGATCATGACCATCGGGTGGGTGAAGCGAGACCTGCGGCGAGCTGCCTGCCGGTGCGGTTGGCGACGGATACGCCCGCTGCGCAGAGCACGAGCGACCTTGCGGCGAAGCTCCCCACGCCCTTGAACGTAGAGAGCCTGGTAAACCGTCTCGTGGACCACGTGCAGCTCCGGCCGCTCGGGAAAGTCCTTGCGCAGAGCTTGGCAGATCTGTTCCGGGCTCCACCGCCGGTCCAGGTGCTGCTGGATGAAGTCACGCAGCTCGGCATTCTGCGCGACCTTTCTGGACTTGGGGCGGGGTCGGCGTGCTTCGGCCCGCGCCTGGGCGGCGTAGGGCCGATAGACCCACTGGCTGCCACGCACATGTGTGCGATTGCGCCTGATCTCGCGGCTGATCGTGGACGGACTGCGGCCCAGCTCACGGGCGATCTGTCGGAGGGACGCCTTCTCTCGCACCCGATCGGCGATGTGCAGACGTTCGGCCTCGCACAGGTAGCGGCCCGACTCAGTGGCAACGGCCGCCCGCTCGCCGTGAGCGGGCGGCCGGAACCGGCTGGGGTCCATCCGGCCGTTGCGCCATTCACGCCCGGTTCGTTCGTTAACGCCGACCTGCCGGGATGCTTCCCTGTTGCTGTAGCCCTGTCGCACGAGCCGGAAGTATTCCTCCCGCTCGGCCCGGAGCTTCTTCGGCCCCTGCGCTGTCCGGTTCTTCCGGATCTTGAAGTCCATCGCATCCCCTGGGCTGGGGTGTTGCGACGACCTCTAGAACTTGCAGAACCGGCCGGGGCTTGAAGGGAGGGCGGGTCAGCCGCCGATGGCGTGGACGCCGCCGTCGACGTGGACGATCTCGCCCGTCGTCGCCGGGAACCAGTCGGACAGCAGCGCCACGCACGCCCTTGCCGTGGGGCCGGTGTCGCCGAGGTCCCAGCCCAGCGGGGCCTTCTCCGGCCAGCTGTCCTCGAACTCACGGAAGCCGGGGATCGACTTGGCCGCCATCGTGCGCAGCGGGCCCGCCGCCACCAGGTTGACCCGGATGTTCTGCTTGCCCAGGTCGCGGGCCAGGTAGCGGTTGCAGGACTCAAGACCCGCCTTGGCCACGCCCATCCAGTCGTAGACGGGCCAGGCCTTGGAGGCGTCGAAGTCGAGACCGACCACCGCCCCGCCCTCCTTCATCAGCGGCAGGCAGGCCACGGCCAGCGACTTGTAGGAGAAGGTCGAGACCTGCAGCGCGGTGGCGACGTCCTCCCACGAGGTGTTGAGGAAGTTGCCGCCGAGCGCCGACTGCGGCGCGAAGCCGATCGAGTGGACCACGCCGTCGAGCCCGTCGACGTGCTCGCCCACCCGGGCCGCGAGCGTGTCGAGGTGGTCGGTGTTCTGGACGTCGAGCTCCAGCACCGGCGCCGGCTCGGGCAGCCGCTTGGCGATGCGCTCGACCAGGCTGAGCCGGCCGAAGCCGGTCAGGACGACCGTGGCGCCCTCTTCCTGGGCCAGCTTGGCCACCGCGAACCCGATCGAGGCGTCGGTCAGCACGCCGCTCACGAGGATCCGCTTGCCGTCGAGAAGTCCCATGTCAGTGCCCCATTCCAAGTCCGCCGTCGACGGGGATGACCGCGCCGGTGATGTAGGAGGCGTCGTCGCCGGCCAGGAAGCGCACGACGCGCGCCACCTCCTCGGGGGCCGCCTGCCGGCCGAGGGGGATGTTGGCCACGATCGCCTCGGTGTCGAGGTCGGCCGTCATGTCGGTGGCCACGAAGCCGGGCGAGACGACGTTGACCGTGATGTTGCGCGAGCCGTATTCGCGGGCCATGGACCGGGCGAAGCCGATGAGGCCCGCCTTGGAGGCCGCGTAGTTGGTCTGGCCGGCCTGGCCGCTGAGGCCGACGACGGAGGAGACGAGGATCACCCGGCCGCGCTTGAGCCGCATCATGGGCCTGATGGCCCGCTTGGCGACGCGGTAGGCGCCGGTCAGGTTGGCGTCGATGACGTCGGTGAAGGTCTCTTCCTTCATCATCGCCAGCAGCGTGTCCTTGGTGATGCCGGCGTTGGAGACCAGGACCTCGACCGGGCCGTGCTCGGCCTCGACCTTGTCGAAGGCGGCCTCGACGTCGGCGGTGCTGGTGACGTCGCAGCGCACGCCGAACAGGCCCTCGGGCGGCTCCCCCGATCGGTAGGTGACCGCGACGGCGTCGCCTGCCGCGGCGAGTTCACGGGCGATCGCGAGGCCTATGCCGCGATTGCCCCCGGTGACGAGTACAGAGCGTGCCATGGGATCTGACGCTATCCCCTACCGGCGGGTACCGGCTTGTCCGGGTGAGACAAGATCGCGGGGTTAGGATCGTGGACATGCGCCAGATCGACCCCGATTTCCTGGAGCTGCCCCTGCGGCAGCTGGCGGACGCCGCCTTGCAACGTGCTCGCGACCTGGGCGCCGAGCACGCCGACTTCCGGCTCGAACGTGTCAGGGCGGAGACGCTGCGCCTCTACGACGCCCGCCTCGAAGGCTCGCTCGACGCCGACGACCTCGGCTACGCCGTGCGGGTCGTCAAGGGCGGCACGTGGGGCTTCGCGGCCGGCGTGCTGCTGACGCCCGAGGCCGCCGCCGGGGTGGCCGAGCAGGCGGTGCGGGTGGCCGAGGTGAGCGCCCCGATCAACCGCGAGCCCATCGAGCTGGCGCCCGAACCGGTCCATACCGACGCGGTGTGGGTCTCGGCGTACGACGTCGATCCGTTCGAGGTGGCCCAGGCCGACAAGGTGAGCCTGCTGGCCGAGTGGTCGGCCGGGCTGCTGAAGGGCGCCGACCACGTCTCGGCGCGGCTGCTGCAGGTCAAGGAGCAGAAGTTCTACGCCGACACGGCCGGCACGTCCACCACGCAGCAGCGGGTGCGGGTGCATCCGGAGCTCAACGCGATGAAGGCGTCGGAGAGCGGGTTCGACGACATGTCGACGCTCGCGCCGCCGGTCGGGCGGGGCTACGAATACCTGACCGGCACCTGGTGGGACTGGCAGGGCGAGCTGTCCAGGCTGCCCGAGCTGCTGGCGGAGAAGCTGGCCGCGCCCTCGGTCGAGGCGGGCGACTACGACCTGGTGATCGACCCGTCCAACCTGTGGCTGACGATCCACGAGTCGATCGGCCACGCCACCGAGCTGGACCGCGCGCTCGGCTACGAGGCGGCCTACGCCGGCACCAGCTTCGCCACGTTCGACCAGCTCGGCGAGCTCGTCTACGGCTCGCCCGCGATGAACGTGACCGGCGACCGCACCGTCACCCACGGCCTGGCCACGGTCGGCTACGACGACGAGGGTGTGCGGGGGCAGAGCTTCGACATCGTCAAGGACGGCATCCTGGTGGGCTACCAGCTCGACCGGCGGATGGCGCGGATGAAGGGGCTCGGCCGCTCCAACGGGTGCGCGTTCGCCGACTCGCCCGGCCACATGCCGATCCAGCGCATGGCGAACGTGTCGCTGGCGGCGGCGCCCGGCGGGCCCTCGACCGACGAGCTGATCTCGGGCGTCGAGCGGGGCATCTACATCGTCGGCGACAAGAGCTGGTCGATCGACATGCAGCGCTACAACTTCCAGTTCACCGGGCAGCGGGCCTACCGGATCACCGGCGGCCGGCTCGACGGGCAGCTCAAGGACTTCGCCTACCAGGCGACGACCACCGACTTCTGGCAGTCGATGGAGGCGGTCGGCGGGCCGCAGACGTACGTGCTCGGCGGCGCGTTCAACTGCGGCAAGGGGCAGCCGGGGCAGGTCGCGCCGGTCAGCCACGGGTGCCCGTCGGCGCTGTTCCGGGGTGTCCGGATCCTCAACACCGTGCAGGAGGGGAGCAAATGAGGCCGCAGGAGATGGTGGAGAGGGCGCTGCGGCTCTCCCGCAACGACGGCTGCGTGGTGCTGGTGGACGAGGAGTCCACGGCCAACCTGCGGTTCGCGGGCAACACGCTGACCACCAACGGCGTCGCCCGCACGTCCCGGCTGACCGTGATCTCGATCGCGGGGCAGGGGGTGGGGGTGGTGTCGCGGGCGGCCGTACGCGATGAGCAGCTCGCCGACGTCGTGGCGGCGGCCGACGCGGCGGCGCGCGAGGCGCGGCCGGCCGAGGACGCCCGCCCGCTGGTCGAGGCGGGCGCCGCCGCGCCGCACTGGGACGAGGAGGTCCGGCCGACCGACATCGGGGTGTTCGAGGCGTTCGCGCCCGCGCTCGGTGACGCGTTCGCGGCGGGCTGACCTCGACGTTCCTCGGCACGTCCACCGGCGTGCGGCTGCGGCACGACCAGCCGACCGGGCGGCTTGAGCTCAACGCCAAGTCCGGCGACCTCAAGCGCTCCGCGTGGGCCGGCGTGTCCACTCCCGACTTCACCGACGTCGACGTCTCCGCGCTCGGCTCCGGGCTGGCGCAGCGGCTGGAGTGGGCGAAGAACCGGGTGGACCTGCCCGCGGGCCGCTACGAGACGCTGCTGCCGCCGAGCGCGGTGGCCGACCTGATGATCTACCTGTACTGGTCGGCGGAGGCCAGGGACGCGCTCGACGGGCGGTCGGTGTTCGCCAGGCCCGGCGGGGGCACCCGCGTGGGCGAGCAGCTCGGCGCGCTGCCCGTCTCGCTGTCGAGCGATCCGGGGGCCGAGGGCGTCGCGTGCGCGCCGTTCGTGACCGCGCACGCCTCCAGCAGGGGCAGCTCGGTGTTCGACAACGGGCTGCCGCTGGGGCCGACCGGCTGGATCAAGGACGGGCGACTGGAGGCGCTGCGGCAGACGCGTTACTCGGC
Organism: Nonomuraea maheshkhaliensis; assembly: GCF_039529435.1. Taxonomy (NCBI): domain Bacteria; kingdom Bacillati; phylum Actinomycetota; class Actinomycetes; order Streptosporangiales; family Streptosporangiaceae; genus Nonomuraea; species Nonomuraea maheshkhaliensis. The sequence goes on along the minus strand of NZ_BAAAMU010000133.1, from coordinate 21,387 downwards.
CGAGCTGAGCGGGCTGCCGGTGACGCCCGGCGTCGACAATCTGATCATGTCGGCGCCCGGCGACGGGCGTTCGCTGGAGGAGATGATCGCCTCCACCCGGCACGGGCTCCTCCTCACCTGCCTGTGGTACATCCGCCAGGTCGATCCGCAGACGCTGCTGGTGACCGGGCTGACCCGTGACGGCGTCTACCTGGTCGAGCACGGCGAGGTCGTGGGCGAGGTGAACAACTTCCGCTTCAACGAGAGCCCGGTCGACCTGCTGGGGCGGCTGACGGAGGTGGGGGCGAGCGGGCGCACGCTGCCGCGCGAGTGGAACGACTACTTCCAGCGGACGATCATGCCGGCGGTGCGGGTGCCCGACTTCAACATGTCGACGGTGAGCCAGGCCAGCTGACCCCGCTCCCTGACTCCCCCGGCGTGTCCTGGCACGCTCGTGCGTCGTGGCGCGCCGGTGCGGCTGGTCTGCGCCGGTGCGGCGGGTCTGTTCAGCGGGGGCCGAGGAGGGCGGCCAGGGCGTGGCTGAGGGACTCGCCGAGCGTCTTGGCGCACGTCTCGTAGCCCTCCGGCGGGCCGCCGTACGGGTCGTACACCTCGGGGGCGGGACGCGCGTCGCGGCGCTCGGCGGCGGACTCGACGATGGCCCGCGCCCGTTCGGCCGTGTCGGAGCGGTAGCGGCGCTGGCTCGCCCCCGCCGCGAGCGCGGCGAACTCCGGCAGCGTGAACGTCCTGCGCGCCGCCGCCGCGTCGAGGCCGACCGCGGTGGCGCGGTGGGCGTTCTCCATGGTCAGCAGCAGGTCGGACGAGCTGACCAGGGCGGGCTCCAGCAGCCTGGCCCGGTGCGCGCGGCCGTCGAGGCCGAGCCGGTCGAGGGCGGCGACGGCGTGCGGCGCCATCGGATGGCCGACGAGCGCGCGCACCCCCGCGCTGCCCGTGACCACGGGCAGGGACGCCGAATGGAGCATCGCCCGTGCGATCACCTCCGCCATGGCGGAACGGCAGATGTTGGCCGTGCACACCAGCAGGATGCGGAACTCACTGCTCACGAGCGTCAATCTAACGGCTCGGGGGCGCCCGCGGGCGGCGGTTGGCGCGAGAGCGCTCACGGGCCGGCGGAGAGGCTGTGCCGGCCCGTCAGCAGGGGGCCGGGGTCAGGAGTCCTCCAGGCGGAAGCCGACCTTCATGCCGACCTGGAAGTGCGCGACCTCTCCCGCGTCCAGGTGGCCCCGGATCTCCGTCACCTCGAACCAGTCGAGGTGCCGCAGTGTCTCGGAGGCCCTCCTGAGGCCGTTGCGGATGGCCTGGTCGACGCTCTCCCCCGAGGTGCCGACGATCTCGGTGACGCGGTACGTACGATCCGTCATCTCCACATCCTCCTTACTCGAAGGCCATGATCGCATGACCCCTGCCCGGGACCGGGCTGCCGTGCCCGGCACGACCCCCTGGGGATACCGTGGAAGACATGAAGGGGTGGCGCAGGAAAACAGATGTCCACCAGGTCACGGACGCCCGGCCGTCGCTCACGGCCGACATCCGCAAGCGCGAGATCAGCTACCTCATCAAGATGGGGATCCGCACGATCTGCCTGATCCTGGCGGTCGTGGTGCCCGTGCCGTGGCCGTACCGGCTGCTGTTCATCGCGGCGGCGGTCTTTTTGCCATACATAGCGGTAATCGGGGCCAATGAGAGGGGCGAGCCTGGCCCGCCGCCTACCTTTCAGTCCCCCGAAGCTAACCAAAGCGAGATACCGCTGCATCGACGCGAGATCGGGTCGTGACTAAGTCTTGACGCATCCCATGGGTTGTAGGTGTACGCTTTAGCCATAGCGCTCCGGTCCCCCGTCGGAGTGCTGGTGCCGGCGTTCCGGGCCCCCGTCGGAACGCCGATGAAGCGACGCCGGGTGGTTTGCCCCCGTAACCACCCGGCGTCGCCCTTTTCCCGGTAAGTGATTTGATCAGTGCGCCCCGTGTCCGCTCTTGGGTAGGGCTGCTTTCCCGAAATCGTTTACACGAGCTCCCGCCTCGTTATTCACAGGAAATCTTCAGGCGGGAGCCGGGCTTGACTTCAAGAGTTAGTTCGAGTGTCAGTCTTCTGTCAGCTTGGCGCCGCTCTCCCGCTCCCAGTTCTTCGCCAATGTGATCAATCTGGCCACGGCGTCGTCGGAAGCGGTGCCCGCTCCCTGGGCCAGACCGAGCAGATACGCCGTCAGCGGCGCGGCCGGGCGGGCGACGCCGTGGGCGACCTCCTTGGTCAGGTCGAGGATCCGGTCGCGGTCCACGCGGGCCGGGTCGATGCCCAGCTCCTCACAGGCCAGGGCGGTCCATTCGTTGAGCACGTGCATATGAGCCTCCTCCAGGTGATCCCCCAGGTGATCCCTCGGGTGATCCCCCGGGTGATCCCCATTGTGTCCTAAAGGTGAGCGGTCATCTGGCGGGCCGGGGATCCCGGGGTGGCGGGTGCCGGGGTCAGCCGCCGATGGCGGACATCGGCCTGGAGGGCTGCAGGAACGACGGGTCGTCGATGCCGTGGCCCGCGCGCTTGCGTGACACGGCCGCGAGCCAGCGCTCGGCCAGCTCCTCGTCCGACGCGCCCGCCCGCATCGGGGTCTTCAGGTCCGACTCCTCGGTGGCGAACAGGCAGTTGCGCACCTGGCCGTCGGCGGTCAGCCTGACCCGGTCGCAGGCCCCGCAGAACGGCCGCGTCACCGAGCCGATCACCCCGACCCTGGCGGGGCCGCCGTCGACCAGGAACCGTTCGGCCGGGGCGCTTCCGCGCTCTTCGAGGTCGTCGGGCGTGAGGTCGAAGGAGCCCGACAGCAGGCGCAGGATCTCGTCGGCGGTCACCATGCCCTCGCGGCTCCAGCCGTGCTGGGCGTCGAGCGGCATCTGCTCGATGAAGCGCAGCTCGTACCCCTGGTCGATGCACCAGCGCAGCAGCGGCGCGGCCTCGTGGTCGTTGACGCCGCGCATGAGGACGGCGTTGACCTTGACCGGCCGCAGGCCGGCTCCGTCGGCGGCGGCGAGCCCGGCGATCACGTCGGCGTGCCGGTCGCGGTGGGCCAGGCGCTTGAACGTGGCCGGATCGAGCGTGTCGAGTGAGACGTTGACCCGGTCGAGCCCGGCGGCGGCCAGCGGCTCGGCGAGCCGGGCCAGGCCGATGCCGTTGGTGGTGAGCGAGACCTGCGGCCTGGGGGTCAGGGCGGTGGTGCGGCCGACGATGTCGACCAGCTCGCGGCGCAGGAGGGGCTCGCCTCCGGTGTAGCGCACCTCGGTGATGCCGAGCCGCTCGACGCCGATGGTCACCAGGCGGACGATCTCTTCCGCGGTGAGGAGCTGGGCGTTCGGAAGCCAGTCGAGCCCTTCCGGCGGCATGCAGTACGTACAGCGCAGATTGCACTTGTCCGTGAGGGACACCCGAAGATCCGTCGCCACCCGTCCGAACGAGTCTCGCAACATGGGGCGTCACCTCCTGTTCGTATCGCCAGAGGGCCAGCCTACGGCGCGCGGCGACCTGCCCTCAAAATCCGCCACTTCACCACATTCTTCCCTAGATCGATTCTTCCCTCACGCGGGAGGTGGCACGTGGTGGGGCGGTTTCACGTTGTGGAGGCGTACCAGGCGTCTCGGGCGTCCATCAGCTCGGCCAGGTGCCTGCGCGACCACTCGCAGCCGGCGTTCATCGGTTCGAGCAGGCTGCGGCCCAGGTCGGTGAGCTCGTAGACGACGCGGGGCGGGATCTCGTCGTACGCGGTGCGGGTGAGCAGGCCGTCGCGTTCCATGGCGCGCAGCGACTCCGTGAGGACCTTCGGGGTGATGGTGCGCAGGGGCGCCTGGAGTTCGGTGAAGCGCCTCGGGCCCTGCTCCAGGCAGCGGATGATCTTCGCGGTCCACTTGTCGCCGACGCGGAACGGCCCCGCGGTCGGCGGGCAGCCGGCGAACATGTCCGGATCCAGAGGCTCTCGCATGGCGTCATCGTAGGTAACTATCGTTGCGGATAGCGACATCTCCCCCTTTACCGTCTGCGAAGGCGTCCGGGCGGTCCGGCCGCCGATCGGGACGAGCAGAGCGGACGGAGCTGCGCGCATGAGCGGGATCGTGGTGTTCGGAGCCGGCGGGCGCGCCGGGGTGAAGGTGGTCGCGGAGGCGTCCTGGCGCGGGCACGAGGTGACCGCCGTCGTACGGAACCCGGCGGCCCACCCGGACCTGGACGGCGGCCGTGGGGCCGGTGGTGGGCGGGTCAGGGTGGTGGCCGGGGACGTGACCGACGCCGGGAGCGTGGCGGAGGTCGCGGCGGGGCACGACGTGGCCGTTCAGGTGGCGGCGCGGCTGGACGTGCCGTCGGAGGAGTTCTACGGGGCGGCCTCGCGGGCCCTGGTGGACGGGCTGGCGCGGGCGGGGGTGACCCGGCTGGTGGCGCTGGGCATCGGCAGCGTGCTGGAGGTCTCGCCCGGGGTCCGGCTCATGGACACGCCCGGCTTCCCCGCAGAGGCCCGGGCGTTCTCGCTGGGGCACGTCGCGCAGCTTGAGGTGCTGGAGGGGTCGGCGCTGGACTGGGTCGTGATCGCGCCGCCGCCGGTCTTCCTCGACACCGAGGCGCCCAGGACCGGGCGCTACCGGTTCGGCGACGTGCGGGTGCCGGAGGTCGCGGAGGGCGAGGCGGTGTTCTCGTACGCGGATCTGGCGGTGGCGCTGGTGGACGAGGCCGACCGGCCCGAGCACCACCGGGTCCAGGTCGCCGTCTCCTCCTGAGACCCGCGCATCCGGTGGAGACGGCGAACGCCCGGCCGGGTGGGCCGGGCGTTCGGGTGTCGCGTGGGCTGCCGTGACTAGTGGCGGCGGCCGAAGACCTTCAGGTAGTCCGTGCCCTCGGAGGGGGCGAGGTACTTGCTGCCCTCGAAGATCGCGCGCCACGTGCCCGACGAGCGGGCCCGCACCTTGATCCCGAAGTAGCCGCTGCCACTGGTGCGGATCGTGTCCACGTGCTCCCAGCGGCCGCTGCCGTTCGGCCGGAAGAGGATGACGATCCGCTTGTACGCCAGGCGGTGCCAGGTCTCCTGCTTCTTGCAGCGGTCGGCGTGGAGCACCGACACGAAGCCGCTGATGTAGTCCTCTTCGCACCGCACGGAGAGCTTGCCCGCGACGGTGATGGGACGGCCCCGCCACGCGGGCTCGGGGTTGACGTCGAGCGAGAGGCTGGTCTCGCCGCCCGCGACATCGGGGTCCAGGCGGCCAGGGTCGTCCGCGAACGCCGGCGAGGCGGCGGTGGCCACCATCGTCGCGCCCACGGCAGCTGCCGCCAGGCCGGCGGCTAGACGTCGCATCATCAAAATCGGAATTCCTTCCCCGTCTGAAAAATGCACCCCAAGCCGGGGCACATCAACGCCATTGACGCGTAAGGGTAAGGAAAAGTTGCGGTAAAGCTGATCACGATTCCGCAACGGCGAGTGCGGCGAGGTTTAGCCTGGCGACTGCTTTATGACCTATCGAGTTATTTGTCGGATTTTCGAGAGGTCGGCCGAGTAGTGCCCCGTTCCGGGGTAACGCACCCGCCATTCACCGGCCGTGCGGCCCTCGATCGTGCCGGCGAACGCGCCCGCCGCGTCCGTGGTCGTCTCCCCCACCGTCTCCCAGGGCGAGCTCGCGTCCGGACGCCACAGCAGCTCCAGCCGCTGCTTGGCGAACGGGCCGAAGTCGGTCAGTCCGCGCGGGTCCACGCGGGTGAGCGAGCCGCGCAGGCGTACGCCGTTCGGACGGGCTGACTTCTCCACCCGTACGGAGGACAGCTTGGCCTGTCGCCTGAGCTCGAACGTGGCGTACTCCGTGACGGTCGTCCCGTCCTTGCCCTTCGCGGTGGCCGTGATGGTCCAGGTGCCCGCCGGGTAGTAGCGGTTCAGCCTCTTGTCCGGCAGGAAGCGCCACGTCTGCCAGCCGTCCGCCATCCGGGCCGGCGGGGCCGTGATCTGCCGCCAGACGATCCTGGGAGGGATCACCGGGAACGTCTCCTCCACCGTGACGCCTACCTTGGCCCCCGTACCGGGCGCGATACCGGGCGCGATACCGGGTGCGGCGCCGGATCCGGTACCGGGCGCCTGGACGCCGGGCCCCATGGGAACGGGACGCGGGCGCACCAGGACGGACTGGGCGTCCTCCTTCGGGCTCGTGCCGCCAGGAACGGCGGCCGAGGGAACGGAGCCGGTCAGCGGAGCCGGGCGCGGCACCGGCCCCGGGGACACGACCGAGGACGGCCGGGCGGCGTGGACGGGCGTGAGCGCCGGATCCCGCGGCATCTTGCCCGGCGCCAGCACCGGCGCCTGGGCCGCGTCCCGGACGGGCGTCTGAGCGTGACCGCCTGCGGCCTGCTGAGCCGGCACCTGGGCTGATCCCTGGGCCGATCCCTGCGCCCTTTCCTGGACCGATTCGTGAGCGGGCCCCTGGGCCGCGTCCTGGTTCGGCCGCACACCCGGCTCCTGAGCCGGAGGACGCACCTGCTCGTCGGCCGGGGGCCAGACCTCGTCCTGGGCCGGCGGCCGTACCTGGTCCTGCTCCGGCGGGACTGCGGGCGGGACTGCGGGCGGGACTGCGGGCGGGCGGACGGGTGCGGGAGCCTGCGAGACGATCGGCGGCGTCACCGGGCGCGGCTGCGGCTCCCGTACGGGCGGAGCGCCGGGTTCGACCTTGACGGTGACGCCGTCCTTGCCCCGCGCCCCCTTGGCGATCACGTCGATCACGAGCCGGACGGACCCGTGCGCCCCCACGACGGGATCCGATGGACGCACGGTGATGGATCGGATGGCGGGCTCGGTCGCGGCGGAGGCAGCAGGCACGGGCACCGTGAGCGACCCCGCCGCGAGCGAGACGAGAAGAAGGCTTCTGGTCATGATCGAGACGGTAGGAACCATCCGGTAATGACCAGGACCACAACACACGCCCCGAATGGCAAAACCCGTTCTAAGGCTTCTAGCCCGTATAGAGCCGTTCGATGATGTCGGCGTACTTCGCGTGGATGATCCGCCTCTTGAGCTTGAGGCTGGGGGTGAGCTCCGCGGTCTCGGCCGTCCACTCGACGCCGAGCAGCGCCCACTTCTTGACCTGCTGCACCCTGGCGAGCTTGGTGTTGGCCGCCTCCACGGCCGCCTCCACCTCCTTGAGCACGTCCGGGTGCTCGGCCAGTTCGGCGAGAGAGTCGTAGGTGATGCCGCGCGCCTGGGCCCAGCCGGGCGCCACCTCGGCGTCCAGGGTCAGCACGGCCACCGGGTAGGGGCGGTTGTCTCCGTAGGCGAGGGCCTGGCCGATGAGGCCGTGCTGTTTGAGGTGGTTCTCGATCTCGGCCGGGGAGATGTTCTCGCCGCCGGCGGTGATGATCAGCTCCTTCTTGCGGTCCACGACCCGGTAGAAGCCGTCGTCGTCGACCGTGCCGATGTCGCCGGTGTGCAGCCAGCCGTCCGCGTCGACCAGCTCGGCGGTGGCGTCGGCGCGGTTGAGGTAGCCGCGGGTGTTGAGCGGGCTGCGGGTGAGGATCTCACCGTCCTCGGCGATGCGCACCTCGACGCCGGGCTCGGCCCTGCCGACGCTGCCGAGGCGGTAGCAGGCGGGGCTGTTGCCGGTGAAGGCGCCGGTCGTCTCCGTCATGCCGTACACGTCGATGACCTTGAGCCCGAGACCGGCGTAGAAGTGCTGCACCTCGGGCGCGAGCGGCGCGGCGCCGGTGGCGGTCCACTCGGCGCGGTCGAAGCCGATCATGCCGCGGATGACGGACAGGAGGGCGGCGTCGGCCTTGTCGTAGGCGGCCTGGATCTCGGGGGTGACGGTGTTGCCGTACTGGCCGGCCTCGACGTACGCGGCGCCGGCGGCCATGGCCTGGCGGACGGCGGCCTGCTGCTCCTCCGGCTGGGTGGCGAGCACGGCGAGCAGGCGGGCCATCATCTTCTCCCACACGCGCGGCACCCCGAAGAACATCATCGGCCTGACCTGCCCGAGCGTGCCGCCGAGGTTGGCCAGGTCGGTGCAGAAGTGCACGTGGGAGACCTTCACCAGGGGCAGGTAGAGGCTGAGGATGCGCTCGGCGATGTGGGCGTAGGTGAGGTAGGAGATCTGGGTGCCGCGCACGGGCAGCGAGGTGAGTCGGTCGGTGGCGGCGACCTCGTAGAAGATGTTGCGGTGGGTGAGCGGCACGCCCTTGGGGGTGCCGGTGGTGCCGGAGGTGTAGAGGACGGTGGCCACGTCGTCCTGGGTGACCGCGCGCCAGCGCGCCTCGACCGTCCCGGGGTCGGCGGCCAGCCGTTCGCGGCCGAGCGCTAAGAAGTCGGCCCAGGACATGAACCGGTCGCCCTCCGGCGCGTCCTCCACCATGATGATCTTGCGCAGGCCGTCCAGCCGGTCCAGCACCGGCTCCCAGCGGGCCAGGTCGGCGGGGCCGCCGAGGACGGCGTAACGGGCGCCCACGTCGCCGGACACGAACTCGATCTGCTCGGAGGCGAACGTCGAGTAGACCGTGCAGCCGACGCCGCCCGCGTGCACCGCGCCGAGGTCGGCCAGGACGTGCTCGCTGCGGTTGACCATCATGAGGGCCACGGCTTCGCCGGGTTCCAGGCCCAGTGCGGCGAAGGCGGCCGCGATCTCCAGCACCCGCTCACGGGCCTGGCCGTAGGTCAGCGTGCGCCAGCCGTCGCCCTCGGGATCGGAGTAGGCGGGCGCGTCATGATGCTGCTCGGCCGCCTGTCTCAGTTGCTCGCAGACGGTACGGCCGGCGATCTGCCGCTCGATCTCGGCCCGGACTTCGAGGACTTCGGCCATGGACCCGCCTCCAGTCAGTATTCACTTGCATGAATTGGGATGCATCGCACCACACCCCTCGGGACACCGGCAAGACCTAAAGGAGAAAGATCTGTGTCCTCGTTCACGTAGAGTGATCACCAGGACGCACGACGTGGTCATCGGGGGCGCGCACATGAGCGGCGGCGGCAGGACGTTCTTCGGCCACCCCTGGGGGCTGGCCACGCTGTTCTGCACCGAGATGTGGGAGCGGTTCTCGTGGTACGGCCTGCGCGCGATCCTGGCCACGTTCATGGCCGCCTCACCGGCGCACCAGGGCCTGGGCCTGTCGCAGGAGACGTCGCAGGCGGTCGTCGGGGTCTACGGGGCGCTCATCTACCTGGTGGCGCTGCCGGGCGGCTGGATCGCCGACCGCGTGCTCGGGGCGCGCAGGTCGGTGTTCTGGGGCGGGCTCGTCATCATGTCGGGGCACATCAGCATGGCGGTGCCGGTGACCTCGCCGGTGTTCGTCTGGCTGGGGCTGCTGCTGATCATCACCGGCACCGGCCTGCTCAAGCCGAACATCTCCGTCATGGTCGGCCGCCTCTACCCACTAGGGGACGACGGGCGCAGGGACGCCGGGTTCTCGCTGTTCTACCTGGGGATCAACCTGGGCGCCTTCTTCGCCCCCCTCGTGGTGGGCCGGCTGGCCGCCGACGACCGCTGGCACCTGGGGTTCGGCGCGGCGGCGGTGGGGATGGCGCTCGGCCTGATCCAGTACGTGTGGGGCGGGCGCCACCTGCGCGGCGTCGGCGAGCGGCCCGGGGTGCGGCTGTCCCCCTTCGAGTGGCGCCGCTTCGCCCTCCTCGCGGGTCTCGGTACGGTGATCGCGCTCGTCGCGCTCGGGGCGTGGGCGGCCACCGGGAGGCTCACGGTCGACCGGCTCACCGTGGTGATCACGGTGCTCATCCTCGTCGTGCCGGTCGCGTACTTCGCGTACATCATGCTGGGCAGCCACGACCTGACCGCGGACGAGCGGATCAGGATGAAGGCCTACATCTGGCTGTTCGTGGCCGCGGCGCTCTTCTGGATGATCTACGACCTGGCGCCGAGCAAGCTGCTGTTCTTCGCCGCCGACCACACCGACCTGTCGCTGTTCGGCGTGCCGATCCAGGCCGCCACGACGCAGTCGTTCAACCCGCTGTTCATCATGATCTTCGTACCGGTGTTCGCGGCGTTGTGGGTGCGGCTGGGCACGCGGGTGAGCACGCCGCAGAAGTTCGGCTTCGCGCTGGTCATGGTGGGGCTGAGCTTCGTGGTGATGGCCGTGGCGGCGGCGCTGGCCGGGGCCGGGCGGGTGTCGGTGTGGTGGCTGGTGCTGGTCTACCTCGTCCAGGTCTTCGGCGAGCTGTCGCTGAGCCCGGTCGGGCTGTCGGTGACGGCGAAGCTCGCGCCCGAGGCGTTCAAGGGGCAGATGCTGGGCGTCTGGTTCATCGCGGTGTCGGTGGGCGACGCGGTCGGCGGGCAGACGGGGCGGCTCGGCCGGGTGCTGTCGGAGCCGGCGTACTACCTGGTGCTGGCGGCGATGGCGGTCGTGGCCGGGATGGCGCTGTTCCTGTTCACGCGGAGGCTGCGGGCGATGATGGCCGAGCATCATGAGCCCGGTATGCGATAGACATTCGTTTCGTGTCCGAAATTCTCGATCTCGTGGGCATCTTCGTCTTCGCCCTGTCCGGGGCCCTCATGGGCGTGCGCAAGCGGCTCGACGTGGTCGGGATGGGGGTGCTGGCCGAGATGACCGCGCTGGGGGGCGGGGTCGTGCGCGACCTCATTCTCAACGTGCGGCCCATCGCCTTCCAGAGCCTCGGCTACGTGCTGGTGCCGGTGGTCGCGACGGCGATCGTCTTCTTCTGGCATCCGCACGTGGCCCGGGTGATGCCGGCCATCCTGGTGCTGGACGCGGCCGGGCTCGGCCTGTTCTGCGCGGTCGGCACGGAGAAGGCCCTGGAGTACGGGCTCAACCCGCTGCACGCGGCGCTCCTCGGTGTCGCGACGGCGGTCGGCGGGGGCATGCTGCGCGACGTCCTGGCCGGCGAGATCCCGACTCTCCTGTACGACCGTCAGCTGTACGCGGTGCCGGCCATGCTCGGCTCGGCGGGGATGGCCGGCCTGTACGGCTTCGGGCTGCACGGCTGGCCCGCGACCCTCGCCGCCGCCGTCCTCGCCTTCGGCCTGCGCATCGCCGCCATGCGCCGCAACTGGCGCGCCCCACTGGCCAGGGGCCTCGGAGAGTGAGAACGGGAATCGCGGGAAAGCAGACGACAGCGCACGCATGAGACGGCTTGCGTGAGGGAGGTGACACAGAGCGTGGCGAAGACGATACGCGTCGACGACGTTCCGGACGAAACCTACGAGGCACTTCGTGTGCAGGCGGAGGCCGAGGTACTGTCCGTGTCCGACTACCTGCGGCGCCGGTTGCGGCTCATCACCCGCCCCACGGTCGCGGGGGTCGTCGACCGAGCACTGCAGCGTCCCCGGGAGAACGGCCCGACCAACGACGACATCCTCGCGGCCATCCACGAGAGCCGCGGCGAATAAACGATCGTTGTCGACGCCTCCGCCCGCGTGCACGTCCTCCAGAGCGAGGCGCCCCTTCCGGCGGAGAAGCTCGCGGACCGGATCCGGGCTCTGCGGCACAACCTGACCGTCTATGACGCGGCCTGCATCGCGCTCGCGGAGGCGCTGGGATGTGCGCTGGTGACGACGGACGCCAAGCTGTGGTCGGTGTGCGGGCATGGGGCCGAGGTCGAGGTTTATCCGCTCACACCATCGTGACCAGCGGGTCCGGGGGGCGGGGTGGGCCGAGGGGGCCGTGGTCGCGGGCGGCGCGGAGGCGGAGGATGGCGTCGGCGAGGAAGGCGGGTGGCTGGGTGAAGGGGAGGCGGAGGTGGCCCTCCAGCGTGCCCTCCAGGCCGAACCAGGGGCCGGGCGCCAGGCGCAGGCCGTGATGGGCGGCCGCCTCCGCCAGGGCGGTCGAGCCGCCGCCGTTCAGTCGGACCCAGAGCGTCCCGCCGCCGCGCGGCAGCTCGTACGTCCACTCCGGCAGGTGCTCGCGCAGCCCCGACACCAGCGCGTCGCGTGAGGCGCGCAGCGTTCGGCGGCGCTCGGCGCGGGTCTCCTCCAAGAGGCCGAACAGGCGCGCCACCACGAGCTGCTCCAGCACCGGGCTGGCGATGTCCACCGTCGAGCGGAACATGGCCAGGCGGCGGGCCAGCGCGGCCGTGGTGCGGATCCAGCCGATGCGCAGCCCGCCCCACCACAGCTTGGAGGCCGACCCGATGCTGATCACCCGGCTGTCGGTGTCGAAGGCGGTCATGGGCGAGGTTCTGGGCACCTCGTCCAGGGCGAGCTCGGCCCAGGTCTCGTCCACGACCAGGACCGTGCCGGAACGCCGGGCGGCGCCGGCGACGGCGGCGCGGACGGGGTCCTCCATGAGGGCGCCGGTCGGGTTGTGGAAGTCGGGCATGAGGTAGGCCAGGCGCGCCCCCGACTGCCGCATGGCCCCGCACAGAAGGTCCTGCGGCCAGCCCTCGTGGGTGATCCCGACCGGGACGATGCGGGCGCCGCGCCGACGGGCCGCGTCCACGGCGTGCGGGTACGTGGGCGACTCCACCAGCACGGGGTCACCGGGGCCGACGAGCAGGCCCATGACGAGCTGGATGGCGTGCTGGGAGCCGGTGGTGACGACGATCTGCTCCGGCCGGGTGGCCACGCCCCTGGCGGTGTAGCGGGCGGCGATGCGCTCTCTGAGCACGGGCAGGCCCATGGGGTCGTAGCCGTTGCCCATGCCGTAGCGGGGCAGGTCCTCGACCGCGCCCGCCATGGCGCCGGCCAGGGCCGTGGGGGCGGGCGGGGCGGCGGTGTGGAGCTGGAGCAGGCCGTCGCCGCCGGTGCTGAGCCACGGGTTGTCGCGGGTGGTGGCCGGGTCGGGCAGCGCGGTCCAGCTGCCCGAGCCCTGGCGGCTCTCCAGGTAGCCGTCCGCGCGCAGCAGGTCGTAGGCGGAGGTCACGGTGGTGCGGCTGACCTTGAGCGTCTCGGCGAGGTGGCGTTCGGCGGGCATGCGCACGCGTACGGGGATCTGGCCGTCCATGATCAGGCCGCGGACGGAGTCGGCGAGGGCGCGGTAGTAGGGGCGCGCGGCCGGATCGGCCGTGACCAGCCGGGCCACCTGCGGCGCTGACAAGTGCCTCATAAGGCCACTTTTCGCGATTGGCCCTGTTTTGGCAAGCCCCAGGATGCCACTCTGGGTCCATCATGAGCGAAGCCACCGTCCCCGTACCGAGTTCCCTGCCCGTCCGTCTCGTCCGCCTCTACGGCGGCCTGGCCCTGTACGGTCTGGCCACCGCGCTGCTGCTGGAGTCGGGGCTGGGGAACAATCCGTGGGGCGTCTTCCACCAGGGCCTGAGCCTGCTGACCGGCATGTCGCTCGGAACGGCCATCATCGTGGTGGGCGCCCTGGTCATGCTGCTGTGGATCCCGCTCAGGCAGAAGCCGGGCTTCGGGACCGTCAGCAACGTGATCTTCATCGGCCTCTTCGCGGACGCCTCCATGTACGTCCTGCCCGCTCCCGGGCACCTGGTGATCCAGGCGTTCTACCTGATCGTGGGGGTCGTCGCGCTCGCGCTGGCCACCGTCCTCTACATCGGGGCCGGGCTCGGCCCCGGCCCCCGCGACGGCATCATGACGGGGCTGGTGCGGCTGGGCCTGTCGGTACGGACCTCGCGCCTGCTCATCGAGGTCACCGTGCTGATCGCCGGCTGGCTGCTCGGGGGCACGGCGGGCGTCGGAACGCTGGTGTTCGCGCTGGCCATCGGGCCGTTGACGCAGCTGTTCACCCGCTGGTTCCCTCTGACGTGATCCCGTGGCCGGGCCGGACTTGACGCGACAGGACCGGCCTGGCCCCGGGATCACCCCGGCACGAGTAGCTTCTAAGCATGCGGATCGAGGATTACGCCCTGATCGGAGACATGCAGTCGGCCGCGCTCGTGGGGAGAGACGGTTCGATCGACTGGCTCTGCCTGCCCAGGTTCGACTCCCCCTCATGTTTCGCGGCGCTGCTGGGCAGCGAACGCAACGGGCACTGGTGGCTCGGGCCCACCGGCAGGAAGCCGGCCACCAGACGCCGCTACCGTCCCGACACGCTCATCCTGGAGAGCGAGTGGGACACCCCCACGGGCACGGTCCGCGTGATCGACTTCATGCCGCCGCGCGACCGCAACCCCGACGTGGTGCGCATCGTCGAGGGCGTCTCGGGCACCGTGGAGGTCTCCACGCAGCTGCGGGTGCGCTTCGACTACGGCCGGATCGTGCCGTGGGTGCGCCGCACGGACGGGCATCTGCAGGCGATCGGCGGGCCCGACTCGGTGTGGCTGCACTCCCCCGTGCCGCTCAAGGGCGGCGACTACGCCCACCGGGCCACGTTCACCGTCAAGGAGGGCGAGCGGCTGCCGTTCGTGTTCACCTGGCATCCCTCGCACGAGCAGATGCCGCCGCAGATCCACTGCGAGGACCAGCTGGCCGACACGGAGTCCTACTGGACGGACTGGGTCTCCAGATGCACCTACCAGGGGCCGCACCGCGAGGCCGTGGTCCGGTCGCTGATCACGCTGAAGGGGCTGACGTACGCCCCGACGGGCGGCATCGTGGCCGCGCCGACCACCTCCCTGCCCGAAGACATCGGCGGCGTGCGCAACTGGGACTACCGCTTCTGCTGGCTGCGTGACGCGACGCTGACGCTGGACGCGCTGATCAGCTCCGGCTACCTGGAGGAGGCGGCCGACTGGCGGGCGTGGCTGCTGCGCGCCATCGCCGGCCGGCCGCAGGACCTGCAGATCATGTACGGCGTCGCCGGCGAGCGCCGCCTGCCCGAGCTGCGCCTCGACTGGCTCGACGGCTACGAGGACTCGCGCCCGGTGCGCATCGGCAACGAGGCTGTCAGGCAGCTGCAGCTCGACGTCTACGGCGAGGTGATGAACTGCCTCTACGTCTCGCGCAAGAGCGGCCTGTCACCCGACGAGCGGGGCTGGACCATCCAGCGCCAGCTGCTCGACTACGTGGAGGACCACTGGCGGGAGCCGGACGAGGGCCTGTGGGAGGTGCGCGGCCCGAGGCGCCACTTCGTGCACTCGAAGGTGATGTGCTGGGCGGCGCTCGACCGGGCCGTCAAATACGTCGAGAACTTCGGCCGCAGCGGCCCCGTCGACAAGTGGCGCGCGCTGCGTGACGTCATCCACGCGGAGATCTGCGACAAGGGCTTCGACCGGGAGCGCAACACCTTCACGCAGTCGTACGGCTCCTCCGAGCTGGACGCGGCGCTGCTGATGATCCCCATCGTGGGCTTCCTGCCCGCCGACGACCCCCGCGTCGTGGGCACGGTGGCGGCGATCGAGAAGGAGCTGATGTCCGACGGGTTCGTGCTGCGTTACCCGCTGGCCGAGGACAACAACGTCGACGGCCTGTCGGGCGGCGAGGGCGCGTTCCTGGCGTGCAGCTTCTGGCTGGTGGAGGTCATGGCGATGCAGGGGCGCAAGCAGGAGGCCGAGGAGCTGTTCGAGCGGCTGCTGGCGCTGCGCAACGACGTCGGGCTGCTGGCCGAGGAGTACGACACGCGCTACGACCGCCTGGTCGGCAACTTCCCGCAGGCGTTCAGCCACGTCCCCCTGGTGCACGCCGCCCGCGCGCTGTCGTCCTGAGGCGCCGTCGTCCTGAGGCGCCGTCGTCCTGAGGCGCCGTCGTCCTGAGGCGCCGTCGTTTTGAAGCGCTGCCCGCGCCGGGGAGCTTTCCGCGCCGGCCCGCTTTCCCTCGCCGAGCCTGCTTAAAACGTGTCAAAGCCCGAGCATCGCCCGCTTCCCGAGACCTTGACGAGCCCGCAGGAGCAAATTACGGTCCGGGCAAACGGCGGAACGTAAAACGTTTTTTACGTGAAGGGCATAGACATGAAAGCAGGAGTTGTCAGGTGAGCGAGCCGGCGCCGGTCCTGGCGCTGGTCGAGGTGAGCAAGGCGTTCGGCGCGGTGCGGGCGCTTGCGGGCGTGAGCCTGGAGCTGCGCGCGGGCGAGGTGCACGCCCTGGCGGGCGAGAACGGGGCGGGCAAGTCCACCCTGGTCAAGACGTTCGCGGGCGTGCACAGGCCGGACTCGGGGCGGATCCTGCTCGACGGCGAGCCGGTCGTCTTCCACGGGCCGGCCGACGCCCAGCACGCCGGCATCGCGGTCATCTACCAGGAGCCGACGCTCTTCCCCGACCTGTCGGTGGCGGAGAACATCTTCATGGGCCGGCAGCCGCGCGCCGCGCTCGGCCGGATCGACCGCAGGACGATGCACGAGCGGGCCGCCGAGTTGTTCGCCCGGCTGGGCGTCAGCCTCGACCCGCGCCGGCCCGCCCGCGGCCTGTCCATCGCCGACCAGCAGGTGGTGGAGATCGCCAAGGCCATCTCGCGGGACGCGAAGGTGCTGATCATGGACGAGCCGACCGCCGCGCTCACCGCGCAGGAGACCGCGCGGCTGTTCTCGGTGGTCAGGGCGCTGCGGGAGCACGGCTGCGCGCCGCTGTTCATCTCGCACCGGCTGGAGGAGATCTTCGAGCTGTGCCAGCGGGTCACGACGCTGCGCGACGGGCGGCTGGTGGCCAGTGAGCCGGTCGCCGGGCTGACGGCGGACGACCTGGTCAACCGGATGGTCGGCCGCGAGCTCGACCTCTACCCCAAGCAGGACGTCGCCCCCGGCGAGGTGGTGCTGAAGGTGTCGCGGCTGACCCGCGAGGGCGCGTTCACCGACGTGTCCTTCGAGGTGCGGCGCGGTGAGATCGTCGCGCTGGCCGGGCTGGTCGGCGCGGGCCGCACCGAGGTGGCGCGGGCGATCTTCGGGATCGACCGGCCGGACGCGGGCGAGGTCGTGGTGGACGGGCGGCGGCTGCGGCCGGGCAGCCCCATCGCGGCGATGACCGCCGGGCTCGCCCTCGTGCCCGAGGACCGCCGCCAGCAGGGCCTGATCATGGAGATGTCCATCGAGCGGAACCTGGGGCTGACCCGCCTGCGCGCGCTGCGCCGGGGGCCGTTCGTCTCGCGGGCCCTCGAACGCGCGCACGCCCGTGACTGGGCGGTGCGCTTCCAGCTCAAGTACGGCAGGACCGGCGACGCGGCCGGCGTGCTGTCGGGCGGCAACCAGCAGAAGCTCGTGCTGGCCAAGTGGCTGTCCACCGAGCCGGCCGTGCTGATCGTGGACGAGCCGACCCGGGGCATCGACGTCGGCACCAAGGCCGAGGTGCACCGGCTGCTGTCGGAGCTGGCCGCGCAGGGGCTGGCCGTGCTCATGATCTCCTCCGACCTGCCCGAGGTGCTGGCCATGGCCGACCGGATCCTCGTCATGCACGAGGGCAGGCTGACCGCCGAGCTGCCCGGGGGCGAGGCCACTGAGGAGTCGGTCATGACCGCCGCCACCGGGCGGCGCGGAAAGGACGCCGCATGACCCCGCCCGCCACCGCACCACCCGAGGACGCCGCACCATCCGAGGAGCGCGCATGACGGCGCTCTCCACCGCGCCGTCCGCGCGGACGAAGGCGGGGCGCGAGCGGAGCCTGCTCGACCTGGTGCTGCGGGCCAGGGAGCTGAGCATCCTCGGCGTCCTCGTCGTGCTGGTGGCGGTCACCACCGTCGTCAACCCGGCGTTCCTGTCCGTCCAGGGCGTCGAGGACATCTTCCTCAACGCCTCGATCCTGGCGCTGCTGGCCATCGGGCAGACGCTCGTGGTCATCACCCGCAACATCGACCTGTCGGTCGGCTCGGTCGTCGGGCTGGTCGCGTTCGTCACCGGCGACCTCGTCTCGGCGCAGGGCGGCAGCATGACACTGGCGATCCTGGCCGGGCCGGCCATCGGCGTGGCGTGCGGGCTGGTCAACGGCCTGCTGGTCAGCCTGTGCGGGGTGCCGGCGCTGGTCGTCACCCTGGGCACGCTCTACGTGATCCAGGGCATCGACCACTTCGTGGCCCACGGCAGGCAGATCAACGCCGCCGACGTGCCCCAGGGGCTGCTGGACCTGGGCAGCGGGAACGTGCTCGGCGTGCCGTACCTGCCGATGATCGCGGTGCTGGTGATGCTGGCCGTCGGCTACTACCTGCGCTCCTATCCCTCGGGCCGGGAGTTCTACGCGATCGGCTCAAGCCCCGAGGCCGCCCGGCTGGCGGGGGTGCCGATCCGGCGCAGGGTGCTGACCGCGTACGTGGTGAGCGGGCTGCTCGCCGGCGTCGGCGGGGTGCTCTGGCTGGCCAGGTTCGGGACCGTGATCGCCGACAACGCCCACGGCTGGGAGCTGAAGGTGGTCAGCGCCGTCGTCGTCGGCGGCGTGGCCATCGTGGGCGGCGTCGGCACCGTGTACGGCGCCGCGCTCGGCGCGCTGCTGCTCACCACGATCGGCAGCGTGCTGGTCGTGCTGAAGGTCAACTCGTTCTGGCAGGACGCGCTGATCGGCGCCCTGCTGTTGCTGGCCATCAGCGTGGACCGGCTGCTCGCGCTGCGGATGACCAGGATCCTGCGCAGGAGGAACGCCCGCCATGCCACGTGAAACCCGGGATCTGGGCCGGTTCGTCCGGTGGGACGCCGTCGTCACCGCGCTGCTCGTCGTGGTCTTCTTCGGCGGCCTCGGCGCGGACGCGAACTTCGGCAACGCCGACAACCTGTCGTTCGCCCTGAACGACCTGAGCGAGATCGCGCTGATCGCGCTGCCGATGACGCTGCTGGTGGTGTGCGGGCAGGTCGATCTGTCGGTCGCGTCGGTGCTCGGGCTGGCCAGCGCCATGACCGGCTACCTGTGGGACGCCGGGATGCCGTTCGAGACGATCGTGCCGCTGGTGCTGGTCACCGGGGTGGCGTGCGGGCTGGTGAACGGGCTGCTGGTGACCCGGCTGGGGCTGCCGTCGCTGGCCGTCACCATCGGCACGCTGACGCTCTATCGCGGGCTGGCGTACGTGGTGCTCGGCACCGGCGCGGTCTCGCAGTTCCCGCCGTCGTACTCGGCCTTCGCCGGGAACGTGCCGGGCACGCCGATCCCGTACCCGGTGGCGCTGTTCGCGGTGCTGGCGGTGGTGACGGCGCTGGCGCTGCACGCGACCGGGTTCGGGCGTTCGCTGTTCGCCATCGGCAGCTCGGAGGACACGGCGTTCTTCGCCGGCATCCGGGTCAAGCGGATCAAGCTGCTGCTGTTCACGCTGTCCGGAGTGGTGGCGGCGTTCGCCGGGATCGTGTTCACGCTGCGTTACGGCAGCGCCCGCGCCGACAACGGCGCCGGTCTCGAACTGACGGTGATCGCCGCCGTGCTGCTCGGCGGCGTGGACTTCGACGGCGGCAAGGGCACGCTCGGCGGGGTGATCGCCGGAGTGCTGCTCATCGGGGTTCTGCGCAACCTGCTCATGCTCAACGACGTCACCACCGAGATCCAGGCCGTCGTCACGGGCCTGCTGCTGATCGTCTCGGTGCTCACGCCCCGGCTGATCTCGATCGTCCGCCGGGCCCGCGCGCGACCGGCCAGGTCGAGCGCCTGATCCCTTGTGCTGTTCCCGTACCCTCCGCCACTCCCCCGGAAAGGTTCGCCTCCAGTGAGCAGAAGATCACGATTCGCCCGCGCCTGGCTCACGGCCACGGCCGGCGCTCTCGCTCTCAGCCTGACCGCCTGCGGCGGCACCACGAAGGAGTCGGTGGCCAGCCAGGCGCCCGCCGCCTCCGCGTCCGCCCCGGCCTCGGCGAACCCGGGCGCGCCGCTGAAGGAGGGACTCAAGCTGGCCTTCCTGCCCAAGCAGATCAACAACCCGTACGAGACCATCGTCGACGACGCCGGCATCGAGGCGGCCAGGGAGTTCAAGGGCGAGGCCAAGGAGGTCGGCCCGTCCGACGCGTCGGCCTCCTCGCAGGTCTCCTACATCAACACCCTCGCCCAGCAGGGCCAGGACGCCATCCTCATCGCGGCCAACGACCCCAACGCCGTGTGCGGCCCGCTCCAGCAGGCCCGCCAGAAGGGCATCAAGATCGTCGCGTACGACTCCGACACGAGCAAGGAGTGCCGCGACATCTTCATCAACCAGGCCAGTTCGGAGGACGTGGGCCGCAGCCAGGTGCAGCTGCTGTCGGAGCTGATCGGCGGCGAGGGCGAGATCGCGATCCTGTCGGCGACCGCCAACGCCACGAACCAGAACACCTGGATCGAGTTCATGCAGGACGAGCTGAAGAAGCCCGAGTACGCCAAGATGAAGCTGGTCAAGATCGCCTACGGTGACGACGACGACCAGAAGTCCTTCCAGCAGACGCAGGGCCTGCTCGCGGCCTACCCCGGCCTGAAGGGCATCATCTCGCCCACCACCGTCGGCGTCTCGGCCGCCGCGCGCTACATCTCCAGCTCCAAGTACAAGGGCAAGGTCACGCTGACCGGCCTCGGCACCCCGAACCAGATGCGCAAGTTCGTCAAGGACGGCACCGTGGCGAAGTTCGCGCTGTGGAACCCGAAGGACCTGGGCTACCTGGCCGCGTACGCCGCCGCCGCGCTGGCCTCCGGGCAGATCACCGGCGCCGAGGGCGAGAAGTTCACCGCCGGGAAGCTGGGCGAGCGGACGATCGGGGCCGACGGCGAGATCATCCTGGGCCCGCCGTTCACGTTCGACAAGGCCAACATCGACGAGTACGACTTCTGACCCGCCGCGGCCGATCGTGTCGGGGCCGTCCCACCTTCTGGCGGGACGGCCCGGTCTCATGGTCCTGTGAGGCGGCGTTCGCCGGCCGTGGTGAGCACGAACACCTGCCAGCTGTAGTACGCGTAGTAGGCGCGCGGGTCGCGCTTGATCTGGCGGGAGTGCGCGAGGATCGCGTTCACATACGCGCGCGACGGGTTGTAGGCGTGCAGGGCCCGGCGGTAGTCGCGCGGGGCGCCGGTGGCCTTGAGGTAGTTGGCCGCCCCCATGACGGCGTCGCGCGGGTTCTGGACGTTTCCGCCGAGCCCGTACGCCTTCCAGGTCGCGGGCATGAACTGCATCGGCCCCTGCGCGCCGACGTAGCTGTCGGACCTGACCCGGCCGAACTTCGTCTCCGCGAACATGACCGCCGCCAGCACCTCCCACTCCACCCCGAACCGGCGCTCGGCCTTCTTGAAGTAGCCGAGCAGCTCGCCGGCGGGGCGGGCCTTCTGCGTCTTGAAGACGGCGGAGGGTTTGATGGGCCGGGCCAGGGCGAGCAGTTCGCGGATCGCGGCGGTGTTGTCCCTGGCCTGGGAGGCCAGGGCGGCGGGCAGGCGGGCGAAGGCGCGGGCGGCGAGGTCGGGGTGGCGGGCGGCGTGGCGGTAGAGGCGCTGCTGGTAGAGGGCGAGCAGCTCGACGTCGCGCGGCGGGCCGCCCTTGGCCGTGCGGCCGCTCTTCGTCCAGGCGTCGATGGCGTCGTTCAGCTTGGCGGTGGTCTCCTTCAGCGCGGTGGCCAGGGCCGCGGCGCTCGTGGGGATCTTCGCGCCTGGCGTGGGCAGGCCGTCGGCCTGTGCCGAGGTCGCGTCTTGTGAGGTCGCGTTTGTTGAGGTCGCCTCGCCCGCGGCGCCCCCGGACGAGCCGGTGGGGG
>NZ_BAAAMU010000132.1:0-29459 GCF_039529435.1 Nonomuraea maheshkhaliensis | reverse complement strand
CGACCAGCACGGCGTCATCCCAGCTCACACAGCAAATGGCGGCTGCCGTACTAGGTTTTCGTGATCCGGTTGGCATCACGCCAGGATCCTGGTTATAGGCCAACATCACACCGATCGCTGGCCTGCCCGTCTGCCGTCGTCCCACCCGTAGGGTAGCGGGCCAGCCGAGGGGCTGCCCCGGCCGCGCGCCCGGGTACACGGCCGCGATGGAGCGTAGGCGGCCCCGCGACTGGTCTGCTAGAGCTTGTCCTGGGACGACGGCAGGCGGGCAGGCTTCCACCGCAACCACCCCACCACCGCACATCCGCGATCTTGGCCCGCCCGGAGCCAGAGCGCCCCCGCCGGAGGCATGCGGTAAGCCCAGCCCCGTGGCTGGCTGCGCCTGCGCTTAGCGACCCTCGCCCCCGTGGGCAGCGCACCGCGCCTACAAAGCGGCCCTGTCCTCGTTCGCGCCAGCCGACCGGCGTTTGTCGGGCCGGTGCGGGAGCTTAAGTGGACGCAGCCGACCCGCGCCGAGTCGGCGGCGCGTGCGGCCCGGTCAGGGCCGCTTTAAGTTTGTAGAGAAAGTTCTCACACGCTGGTTACACGACCATGTCGATGCTGCGTAGGCAGGAGCGGAATGCATCACCAAGGTAGTCAAGGACTGCTCGGCCTTTTTCTGCGGTGGCTAGCGAAGGCCGACCGATGACGCCTGATTTGGTGTATGCCTCCATGCCGACCGTCAGGAGGTCTTTGCGGTCATTGGCTATGTGGTCCACCGTGTCGTAGCCGTCTTGCACTAGTTCGGGATTGGCTGCCAGCAGGATGGAGGCTTCAAGTTCGCCGGCGTGCATGTCCTCGTGTGCGGTGGTTTCCATGTTGGCCGCAGCACGTGCACCGTTCCAGTCAGCGCTAGTTGGGAAGAGAGCCATGCACCGTTCGCTGACGGTGGCTTCCTGTACGACGTTGGAAAGTGTGTAGTTGCCGCCGTGGGCGTTGATCAGTACGAGCTTGTTGATGCCGGAGGCGCGTAGGGATGCCTGTATGTCCGTGACCAGAGCAAGGAGTGTTTTAGCCGAGATACTTACTGTTCCAGGCCATGCTTTGTGCTCATGGGAACAAGAGATGGTGATCGGCGGCAAATGGCGTACTGGGTAGAGCTGTGCCAGCTCGCGGGCGATGATCGATGCGATAGCCGCGTCTGTGGCCAGCGGTAGGTATGGGCCGTGTTGCTCGAAGCTGCCAATCGGCAGGATAGCGACGTGTGCATCCCGCGCGTCTTCATCCTTCGTTGTTTGAGTTGGCAGCAGATGATTCACGAAGGCTCCTTGCTGGAGTGCGTTGCTCACGCGACACGGTGTGTGAGCTGGGCCAAGTGCTTCGTCAAGTCTCGCACGAGCGGAAGTTTGGCGACAGGCGTCAAGTGATCGTGAAGAGCTTCGAGCTGTGTCCGGATCCGGGCTGAACCGGTCCGTTGAGCGATGGTCAGGGCTTCGCTTCCAGCTTCGACGGCGCGCTCGATCTCGCCTTGAGCTGCTGCCGCAGTGGCCAACCGGGCCAAGCAGAGACCCTGGTCGCGGGTCTGGGCAGCTTCGGGCCACTGGGTGAGACTCCGTTCGAAGATGGACAAGGCAGCGCCCGGGTTACCGAGAAGCACGTATGACATTCCGGCTTCCATCTGGACGTATGACGGCGTGCAGTAGCGGGCCTTGTCCGT
The DNA here is from genome assembly GCF_039529435.1 of Nonomuraea maheshkhaliensis. Classification (NCBI taxonomy): domain Bacteria; kingdom Bacillati; phylum Actinomycetota; class Actinomycetes; order Streptosporangiales; family Streptosporangiaceae; genus Nonomuraea; species Nonomuraea maheshkhaliensis. The sequence goes on along the minus strand of NZ_BAAAMU010000132.1, from coordinate 27,763 downwards.
TGCGAGTTGAGCCAGCCCCTCGGTGGCGTCCTGGATGGCTCGATCGATGGCGGACTCGAACTCGCGCGGCTCGCCGAGAAGAGCATGGGCGTTGGCGAGCTGGCGAAGAGACACCGCGCGAAGTCGAGGGCTGAGATTCGGTGCTGTTTTGAGAGCGGCGTTGGCCAAGCCAAGCCCCTGTCCGGGGTGGCCGGCCTCTGTGGCGATGTTGCTCTTTCGCATCAAGATGTAGGCCACAACCTGAGGATCAGCCAGTTCTTGAGCGTAATCGAGTGCTCGGTTGGTCCAGCCCATCGCGCAGTCAGAATCACCGGAATCTTGGTAGAGCCACCCGCAGAATTCGGCGAATTGTGCAGCGACTTCGAGCATCTGGCGACGGTCGGGTCCACGAGTTGCCTGCACCAGACGATCTATAAGTTGTAGCTGTGTCTGCACAGTTGGCGCCAAATAGAGTGGACCGATGAGGGAGTCTGCCCGAGTGTGCTCGGCCAGCACATTGGAGAGGTAAATAATCACCTCAGGGGATGGACTCCCTGGCATTGCCTGGGGCAACGCGGGTAACGGTGTTGCGGTCATTGAGGCGGCGCTGGTTAGCCCAAGGTCGCTCTCGGAGGCTCGGTACAACTCACAGAATATCTGTCGATACGTCTCAGGGACTTCTCGACGGTTGTTCTCGTACATCGAGAACAGAGTTCGCAGGCTGGCCCGAGAAGGGATGTCGATCTTCAGAGCATGACCGATCTTCTCGAAGCGAACGATGGCTTGTTCCTGAGACCAGCCATGTTGCTTCCGGGCTTGCTTGAGCAAGTTCGGAATGTCCATCGCACCTCGCAATGGTCCGGCCTACGGTCGTTATGCCTTAGTGAACCCATGATGCCCCATAACCATGCAGTTCGTGCGTGGTTAACAGGTTTCGTTAAGGCTGTTGGGCTTTGTCCGCTACCGTAACGCGGCGCGCTGACAGTTTCATGGAGCTCACAGGGAGTTCGCACCACAAGGGTGCGGCCCTCGATTCGGAGGTGAGCTTGTGAAGCTCCTCATCGACGTCACCGGCAAGTCGTTCATGGTGACGAAGGAAGCGGTCGAGAAGTCCGACCAGAACGGGCGTCAGAAGTCCGAGCGGGAGACCGGCCGACCGATGTGGGTCACGCAGGTCATGGCGCTGGACGAGACGGGCGGCGAGATGATCAACGTCACCACGGCCGGAGAAAGGCCCACGGTGAGCGTTGGTTCCCAGGTCGCCCTGTTCAAGCTGGAGGCACTGCCTTGGGCGACCAACGGTCGCAACGGCGTGGCCTTCCGCGCGGCTGACATCAAGCCCGCTGGTGCTCCGGCCAGCAAGTAGACCGCAGTCCTTATCTCAGCACGTGTTGCCCGATGGCAACTCGATGTCCAGGGAGATTCGCTCCTACATCGCCCTGGAAATCTCGGGCGCGGATCGGCTTACTTCGCTGAGCTGATCCCGCTCTTCTTCCCGCTATTTCGGGACAGGAGATCAAATCTCATGACGACGAACAACAGCACGGCGACCCGGTACATGTATCTCATGACCGTGCTCATCGGCAGTGGACAGGCCACTGTCTCCGGCACTATCGACGCGCAGCCAGGAACCAGCCGGTTGGCTGTCTTCACTCATGTCCTGGAAACCAACGTCAAGCGCCATTTCGGCGTACAGGAACTGAGCGTTCTGTACTTCAGCCTCGAACCCGACGCCCTGTAGAGATCACACCTGATCAGGTGTGCAGGCGTAAAGATCAAGCGGGACCGTTTCAGCTCCTACACGTCACGGTCCCGCTCTCAACCCCCACCCTCGCCAGGAGGAGGAGAGTCATGTCCAAGCGTACCTTCGGGACGCACAACAAGAACAGAGGCGGCACTGGCCGTCGCGGTAGCTCCGTCACCGTCATTCAGACCAACGTGCAGTACAGCTACCTCCGCACCGCGAAGATCACCTTCTATGTGGTCCTGGCGGTCGTCGGCATTTTCGCCGCTGTCATGTCCACCTACTACCTGCCCCCGCTCGCCGCCGTCCCGATCGGCCTCGCGGCCGGGGCCCTCGTCGGCGGTCTTACCGCTGCCATCGTCGCCATCTGGCCCGTGCTACGGGCTATCTGGTGGTGGTTGCCGGAAATCACCCTCGTCCTGCTCGTGATCGGCGGCTGGGTCTACCTCCAGGACCAGACCAACCCCTTCATCACCGGCGCCGCGTACGCCAGCGTCATTGCCGGTTGCGGCCTCGTGCCCGCCTCGCGCCGCTACACCCTTGCCCTGCTGTGGTGCCTTATGGTCCGGCACCGCCTGCGCACCTGCTTCGCCACGTTCCTGCCCACCGACCGACACGGCCACCTGCCGTTCATCGGATGGGCCAAGCCCATCCCGGTCGGCGAACGCGTCTGGGTCTGGCTCCGTCCCGGCCTGTCGCTCGATCAGATCGAATCCCAGCTCGGCAGAATCGCCGCCGCCTGCTGGGCCGCCTCGGTCACCGTGACCAAGGCCCGTTCCACCAACTCTGCCCTCATCTATCTGGACATCAAACGGCGTGATGTCCTCGGCGGCCTGGTCGGCTCGCCCCTCACGGAGGACCTCCCGACTGAAATACCGGCCAGCACGCGGCCGGTCTCGCCCGTTCCGGCTCAGCTCGATCTCGCTGACGTGCCGGACACCGACGACACCGCTCCCAGCGAGCGTCCGGCCACTCGCAAGGCCGGCCGAGCCCCGGCCGCCACCGGCACCCCTGCTCCGGCGGCTACGGACAACCCCGACCTCGACTGGATCTGAGGCGTCGTCCGCTACCGGGAGCCCATATCCCTCCCGGTAGCACCTCTCATCTACGCCTGACTCTCAAGAGGTGACGCTGCCATGCACGCGGCTCTTCCCGACCTTTCGGCCACGATCCCGGTAGCGCCGTCGCTGTCCATGTTCGACCCGGTGTTCATCGGGATTAACGAATTCGGCAACCCGGTCTACCTCGACCTGGTGTATCACAACCTGCTGGACGCCGGAGAACCCGGCGGCGGCAAGTCCGTACTGATCCAAAACCTCGTCGGGCACGCCTTCCTGTGCCACGACTTCACCCCCGTTCTGCTCGACCCCAAGTGGGTCGAACTGGGGATGTGGATGGAAGCCGCCGAAGCGACAGGTGGCATCTTCGTCGGCCCCGACATCGACAAGGGCCTGCGCGTTCTGCGCCGCCTGCAGAAGGTCATGGATCGTCGCTACGCCTGGCTGGTCGCTCACGGCCGCCGCAAGTTCCTGGCCAGTGACGCCATCAAGGTCATCGGTGTCTTCATCGACGAACTCGCCTACTACACCACCACTACCGGCACCCCTGAACAGCAGAAAGAGTTCATCGCCCTGGTGCGTGACCTGGTCGCACGAGGCCGGGCCTGCGCCATGCCGGTCATCGCCGCCACCCAGCGCCCCAGCGTGGACATCATCCCCACGTCGCTGCGCGACCTGTTCGGCTACCGAGCAGCCTTCCGCTGCACCACTCCCAACAGCTCCGACATCATCCTCGGACACGGCTGGGCCTCGGCCGGCTTCAACGCCCAAGCCATCAGCCCCCAATCCCCCGGCGTGTTCTACCTCATCGCCGAAGGCGGCATCCCGTACCTGGTCAAAGCCGCCTACCTCACCGACGAGCAAATTCACCAGCTCGTCGACTACGTCACCTGGAGCCGCCGTAACGGCGACCAGACCCCCGTACCTCTCGCCGCATGAACGGAGAAACCGTCATGTCCCACGACCACACCACGGTCTCGGCACCGGATGAGGTGCCCTGGCCCGACGGATCACCTCCTGCGCTCACCGTGGAGACGCTGCCCCTGAGCTGCGTCGAGTGCAGCAACACCAACTTCGCCCCGATCACCATCACCACCGACCAGGGCCGCGAGAACGCCCTGGAATGCACCTGGTGCGGGGAGGTGTACCTCGATGCTCCCTGAGAGGAGCCCCGGCATCTCCTGGTTGGAAAGCCCCTCGATCATCCAGCACATCCGTTCCTGCGATCAGCGCAGCCGCCCCTACACCTGGCAGCTGCCCATGTTCTGGCTCAAGAACGACATCAACGCCGGTGAGCATCTGACCGCGATGACGGTTCCGGCTTCTGCCTACGACGATCCTTCATGGAGGCCGCTGTGATCCACAAGGCTTACCACTCGGACGGCAGCCCCGACCTGCGCAACTGGACCGTCCAGTGCGACAACCAATGCCACAACACCGTCACCCTGCTTGAGGCGAGCCCCGCCGGCTGGTTCATCGGCCGACGCGAAAACGGCCGCGTCTACTGCCCGGCCTGCATCGAAGTCCTCGCCATGGGCCTCATCTCCTGGGCGTTGACCTGCCCGGCCTGCCAGTCTCCCTGGCTCATCTTCGGCACCGACAGCCGCGGCACCTCCGAGTTCGTCCTGTGCGACGGACAGTGCCGTTCCACCTACCTCATCGACGACGGCTGGCACTGCACCTGTTGCGGTGACCCCATCGTCTCGCCTGACGGCACCGACTGAACACGCGCGAGGGCCGGACCTCTCGCCAAAGACTTCCGGCCCCCGCCTCACCAATTCCACTCCCTGCGATCAGGCAAAGGAGCAGAACCGTCATGCACTCTATGCCCGTCCCGGCTGCCCACATACCGCAGCTCGAACGGCTCAACGCCACCCCCGGAACCCGGGTGCTCTTCTACGACCCCACCGGCAGTCAGTACAAGTTGCCCACCTACCCCTGGAAGTGGGCGCCCAAGAACCTCAAGACCCGGCGTCAACTCGCCGCCCTCGGCCTCCGGCCCGGCGGTCAAGCTCCCGTCGCCCAGATCCTGTGGCGTCGTGGTGGCCGCGTCGCCTACCTCTACGACGTCACCTGCGCACTGCCCAAGCGCACGCCCACATGCAAGCAGCTCGCCGCTCTCGACAAGGCCCAGCGCGTACGCCGTATGAAGCGGAGCGCCTCATGAGCCGCTCGATCGAAACCCCCGACTATGCCGCCTTCCTCAAACGCATCATTCGCGCCTACAGCAAGCGCATCGCAGAAGGCGATATTGAAGCCCTGGCCGACCTTGCCAGCGTCGTCGCCGAGCTCGACCACGCCATCGCCCAGGCCGTCACCCAGCTACGAGCCAACTACGGCTACTCCTGGTCGGACATCGCCCGTCCCCTCGGCATCACCCGTCAAGCCGCCCAACAGCGCTGGGGCGGTGAGCGTCCATGAACATCACCGGAACCGTCTACTTGCTGCACTTCCAGCGCCCCTACAAGCACGCCCGCCACTACATCGGCTGGACCCCCGGCGATTTGAACCGCCGCCTACGCCAGCACCGTAACGGCACCGGAGCACGCCTCCTGGCCGTCATCACCGCCGAAGGCATCGACTTCGCCGTCGCCCGCACATGGACGGGTGGACGCAATCTCGAACGCTCCCTGAAGCGGCGCGGTGGAGCATCGCGCTGCTGCCCTCTGTGCGGCATCACGCCCCGCGTCACCGGCTGGGACCCGCCCGACAGAGATCCAACCCCGGCAGAAACAAGCACGCCGTACGACACCAACATCGTCGCCTGCATCTGTGCGTGCAACCGGACCACCCATCACGTGGCCGCACTTGTGGCAAGCGCCTTAATCACCTGCCTCGACTGCCACCAACCCGTCGTCCCACGACACGACGCCACGGAGGAACACCATGTCCTCACCCACTAACCGCATTGAATCCGGCGTTCAGCTCTCCATCCTGCTCGTGGTCGGGCTTATGGCCGGCGCCGCCTCCTTCACCCACGTCCACGACTGGACCATGGCCAACAGCCCCGAAGGAACCGGCGAATGGTTCGGCTGGGCCAACGCCGTCATCTCCGAACTCACCCCCACCGCTTCTGGTTTGGAAGTCCGGCGACGCAAGCGCAACGGCCAATCCATCACCTACCCGATGATCGTTCTCATCGCCTCGGCCGGTCTGTCTATCGCGGCCCAGATCGCCGTCGCCCGGCCCCACCCAACTGGCTGGCTGATAGCCGCCATTCCTGCTCTGGCCTTCCTGGCCCTCACCAAGCTCGTGCTCTCACGTGCTCCCATCACCCGACCAGCGGCCAACGAGACAGCCCCCATGTCGGTCTCCCCGGAACCCACACCGCAACCTGAGGTCCCTGAGCACCAGGACCACACGCAAACCGACCACATGCCCCAGGAGCGGACCCCGGCCCTGCCGGTCTTGTCACTAACCGTCCCCGCCCTGGAAGGACAGCACTGAACCCATGACCCTCCAGCTCGACACCGCTTCGGCGCTGGCTCTCACCCCCGGGACCGCTTCTCCGGCCCCGGGCGTGGGGGCGAACACCGAAACACCCGTCACCCAAGCCCTCACTCAATGCCTCCGCACAGCGCTGGACCGCGCCGCACGTCCCGACTATGCAGCCTGGCTCGGCCACGTCGAATCAGCCGCCGCCTGCACTCAACCCGTTCGGCTGCACGGCAACCTCGCGACCATCGACACCCGCACCGGCGAAGTCCTCACCGTCCGGCACACCTCCGCCCTGCCCGACGGCGTCATCTACAAAGCCTGCGGCAACCGTCGCCACACCGTCTGCCCCTCCTGCGCCACCACCTACCAGCACGACGCCTACCACCTCGTGCGCGCCGGACTCGTCGGCGGGAAAACCGTCCCGGACACCGTCCGCACCCACCCGGCCGTCTTCGCCACCCTCACCGCCCCCTCCTTCGGCCCCGTCCACACCCGAGACGTCCGCCGCTGCGCCTGTCGCGACAAAACCCGCTGCATCTGCCGCCCCGCCCCCTGCCACGCCCGCCGCGACGCACCCACCTGCCCCCACGGCCGCACCCTGGCCTGCTGGCAACGCCACAGCCCCGGTGACGAACACCTCGGCCGGCCCCTGTGCCCCGACTGCTACGACTACGCCCACCACGTCGTATGGAACCACCACGCCGGCGAACTCTGGCGCCGCACCAAACAACACGCCGAACGCCACCTCAACCAGCTCGCCCGCCAACGCGGCCTCCCCCGCATCCGGCTCTCCCACGGCAAAGCCGCCGAATACCAAGCACGCGGAGCCGTCCACTTCCACATCCTGCTCCGCCTCGACGGCCACGACCCCGACATGCCCGACACCATCCTTCCCCCGCCGACCGGCATCACCATCGACGACATCACCGCTGCCGTCACCTTGGCCGCCACCATCATCACGCACACCACCCCGTTCCACCCGGTACGCCCTGAGGGCTGGCGCATCGCCTGGGGCAGCCAGCACGAGATCCGGCCCATCACTCTGTCAGCCTCCGGCGACGCCCTCGACGACCAAGCCGTCGCCGCCTACCTCGCCAAATACTCCACCAAAGGCACCGAAGCCACCGGCCACACCTCCCGCCGACTCACCCCCGACACCATCGGCCTGTACGCCAACCCCCACGGCACCCACCCCGAACGCCTCATCGCCGCCGCCTGGAACCTCGGCCACACCCCACAATGGAGAGGACTGCGCAGGTGGGCACACATGCTCGGCTTCGGCGGACACTTCCTCACCAAAGCCCGCCACTACTCGATCACCTTCGGCTCCATCCGTGAACAACGAGCCGCCTACAGACGCGCACACGCCCTCAACCAGACCCGCCAAGGGGCAGAGGGACACCCCGGCGCAACGCGATTTCAGCGTCAAGCCGCTCTTGACGCCAAATCGGAGGAAACGACCCTAGTAATCGGGTTCCTCACCTACGCAGGCACCGGCTGGCACACCACCGGCGACCAACTCCTCGCCAACACGGCAGCGGCTCAAGCCCGCGAACGCACCCGAGCAGGACGCGAAGAACTCGCCCACCAACAGGCATGCAGTTCGTCCACACCGCTCGCCGCCTGACCAACCCTCAGACCGCGAACGGAGCACTACCATGCCCACCGAAGGAAAGGCCATCCGCTACCCCGGCCAAGCGCTTTACAAAGTAGACGAAACCGTCACTGTCCTGCGCCTGTCCCGGCGCTATCTCTACCAAGAGATCCGCGCCGGACGCCTGCGCACCGTCAAGGCCGGACGAGCCCGCCGCGTTCCAGCTGACGCCATCGCTGAGTACGTAGCCCTCTTGGAGCGGGAAGGACAATCCGCCTGATGAGCGCACGACGTAGCAGAGGAGACGGCGGGCTCTACTGGAGCGAGAGCCGCCAACGCTGGATCGCCGAAGTCACCATCGGCTACACGCCCGCAGGCAGGCGCATCACCAGGAAGGCCGCCGGACGCACCAAGACCGAAGCCAAGACCAAGCTCAAGGAAGTCCTGCGCGACCTCGACGATGGTTTCACGCCAAGTACCGGCCATGACACCGTCACCAGCGCAGTACGAGACTGGCTGGCCTACGGACTCGCCGGCCGCGACGACAAGACGATCGAGACCAAACGCATCCTGGCGGAGAAGCACATCATCCCGCTGTTAGGAGTCCGCAAGCTCCGGGAGCTGTCGGCCGACGACGTCGATCGATGGCTCGCCGATCGAGCCAAGCACGTCTCCACACGGACTCTCCAAGAGCTGCGCTCGATCCTCAAGCGCGCCATCACCCGGGCGCAAGCTCGCGACAAGGTCAAACGCAACGTCGTACTGCTCTGTGAACTGCCGAAGGGCAGACCGGGACGCCCGTCCAAGTCCTTGACCCTCATGCAGGCCGAGGCGGTGCTCATGGCCGCTGAGCAAGCCAAGCCCTGGCTCTCGGCGTACGTCACGCTGTCCCTCCTTACCGGCGCTCGCACCGAGGAGCTGCGTGAGCTCGCCTGGTCGCACGTGGTCGCCCACGACCGAGACCGCCAGGAGTGGCGGTCCGTGACCGAGGTCGGCTGGGAGCATGAGGAGTTCGCCATGTACGTCTGGAGGTCGGTTCGCTCCAGTGGGGACACCAAGACCCCCAAGTCCCGCCGTACGCTCCAGCTCCCCGCTCGCTGTGTCCGCGCGCTGGCGGCCCTCTGGGAGCACCTGGACGCCCGTGAGCCCGAGCCGGGCTCAACTCATCAAAGACGTCTGGTGTTCGCCACCCGCAACGGCACCACGATGAGTGCGGGCAACGTGCGGCGGGAGTTCCGGCGCGTCATCGCTCGGGCCGGCCTGGTCGCCGCCGAGTGGACGCCTCGGGAGATGCGGCACAGCTTCGTGTCGCTGATGTCTGCGGACGGTGTCCCGGTGGAGAGCATCGCACGACTGATCGGGCACGCCGGAGGGTCGGCCGTCACGGAGAAGGTCTACCGTCACCAGATCCGGCCCGTCATCCAGGAAGGCGCGATCATCATGGATCGGATCTTCCCGGACGCCGAGGAAGAGGGACAGTCACCCAGTTAGTCACTCTAAAGATCAAAAGGGCCACTCCCGCGTGATGGGATGTGGCCCTCGACCTGTGGTGGGCGATACTGGGATCGAACCAGTGACCTCTTCGGTGTGAACGAAGCGCTCTCCCGCTGAGCTAATCGCCCGCCCTGCCGGTGCCTTGCGGTGCCGACGTGGAAAACCATACCGCACTCCGGGGCCCACGGCGAAACCAATACGGGGGCGGACGATCAAGGAGGGGGTAGCTCAGGGTGTCGGGTCAGAGGGATTCGGGTGAAACGCGGCGGTTGCCCATCGGCACGGCGGGCGGGTGGCATACCATCGTCGTGTCGCGGAAGACATCGGCCACGATCTTTGGTGAGAAACGTTCATGGGCGGCGCGTCCGGGGCAGGCTCCACAGCACGCAAAACCCTTGCAAATACGACCCGATTGATGCCGTTTATCCTGGTAGATGCCTAAATGTCCAGCTGTGATGTGCGTTACAGAAGGCCCTGGAAGCGGAATCTTTCCTACAGGTTTCTTCGTTCCGCGTCATAGCTCGCGACGAAGTCCGTCAGAGCAGTGAAAGCCCCGAAGAGGGGACCTACGACGAAAAGGTTTGGCTGACGATGAACAGCACCACCGTCTCCGCCGAGCTTGGCCTTCGGCTTGTGGTCCCCGACCGTACGACCGTCCCCCTGCTCGCCGGACTGAGTTACACAGCCGACGACCCTTACGCCATCCGCATGGCCTTCCACGTAGGGAACGACGAACCGGTCGAGTGGATCTTCGCCCGCGAGTTGCTGACCGTGGGCATCGTGAGGCGTGTCGGCGACGGCGACGTGCAGGTGTGGCCCGCACGCGCCGACGGCGAGCGCACCTTGCACATCAGCTTGACGTCCCCGTTCGGGCAGGCCCTGTTCGAGGTGCCGCTGGCCCCGCTGACGGAGTTCCTGCACCGTACGTACGAGAAGGTGCCGGCCGGGCGTGAGACCGATTACATGGATCTCGATGCCGAGTTGACCAATATGTTGTGGCCGTCCTGAGCGAGCCACAGGCGGGGCCGCCCAGAGCGAGCGCTAGGCCGGGAGGGACTCCAGGACCGTGCGCATGCGGGCGATCTCGATGCTCTGCCCCGAGTAGACGTCCTTGGCCAGCAGCCGCATGCGCTGGTCGCGGCCCCCGGCCAGCTCCTCCCCGGCCATCTTCACCGCCCCCTCGTGGTGCCTGGTCATGAGCTGCAGGAACATGCGGTCGAAGACCCCTCCCTGGGCGGCGCGCAGCGCGTTCAGCTGCTCCTGGGTGGCCATGCCGTAGCCAGGGTCCATCGTGTGGGCGTGCCCGGCGGGGGCGTCGCGGCCCAGTTCGCGTAGCCAGGTGGTCATGGCCTTGATCTCCGGGGTCTGGGCGGCGGCGATCTGGCGGGCGAACGAGCGGATGGCCGGCGTCGTCGTCCGCGCCTCCACCAGCGAGGTCATCTCCAGCGCCTGCCGGTGGTGCGGGATCATCCCCTCCGCGAAGCGCACGTCCGAGGCGACCGTGGCGGCCGGGGTCTGCCCGACGCGCTCCCCCGGTCTGGCCGTACGGGCCGGAACGCCGGGGCTGCCGGGCACGATGACCGGCGCCTGCGTACCTATGGGTGACGGCCCGGCGGGCCGAGGTGGCTCCGGCGTGCACGCAGTAAGCGCAAATGTCGCCATAACTGTGATGATTACCGTACGCGGCCTCGAACCTGCTGACATAGCTTCCATAGTGAGCTACGAGACAAAGGGGATGCGCGTTGATCTCTGCCACATTGCGCGGAGCGTTGCTGTGCACGGCGCTGTTAATGGCCTCCGCCTGCGCCGCGGAGCCACCCGCGGCCGGTACGCCGACGTCCGCCAGTCCGCAGGAGAGCAGCGCTCCGGCCGGCACGCCCGCCGCGTCACCCACGGGTGACGTGATGACGAGCGCGAACGTCGAGCACGTCGCCCACATCCCGCGGGCGGCCCCGTTCAACGGGGAGGCCGACTTCAACACCGACCTGGCCTTCCAGGGCGACTACGCCTATGTCGGGAACTTCGGCGGCTTCGCGATCTACGACATCAGCGATCCGGCGAAGCCGGAGGTCGTCAGCCAGGTGGCCTGCCCGGCGCAGCAGAACGACGTGACGGTGCACGAGAACCTGCTGATCCTGTCGATCGACGAGCCGCGCGCCGGCCCGGAGTGCGACTCGGGCGAAGGCCAGCGCAGGTGGGAGGGCCTGCGCATCTTCGACATCAGCGACAAGAAGCGCCCTGAGTACGTCGGCGCGGTCCAGACCGAGTGCGGCTCCCACACCCACACGATGGTCCCCGCCGGCGAGACCCTCTACGTGTACGTCTCGTCGCCGGGCCCGGAACCGGACTCGGAGACCTGCCCCGCCCCCCACGAACTCATTCAGATCGTGGAAGTTCCCATGAAGTCCCCGGAGAAGGCAAAAGTCATCGCGAAGCCGGACATCTTCCCGGACCGGCAGCACTCCGACTTCGCCTCCGGCTGCCACGACATCACCGCGTACCCGGAGAAGAAGCTGGCCGCGGCCGCCTGCTTCGGCGACGGCGTGCTGCTCGACATCGCCGACCCGGTCAAGCCGAAGGTGCTGCAGCAGCTCACCGACACCGAGAACTTCCAGATCTGGCACTCGGCGACGTTCAACAACGACGGGACGAAGGTCGTGTTCAGCGACGAGCTGGGCGGCGGCGGCCAGGCCACCTGCGACGACAACACCCCGGCCACCAAGGGCGCGAACGCCGTGTACGACCTGGTGAACGGCAAGCTGGAGAAGCGCGGCTACTTCAAGATCCCGAGGGCGCAGCAGGAGGACGAGAACTGCGTGGCCCACAACGGCTCCCTGGTGCCTGTGAAGGGCAAGGACGTCATGGTGCAGGCGTGGTATCAGGGTGGCGTGTCGATCTGGGACTTCACCGACTCGTCCGCGCCGAAGGAGATCGGGTTCTTCGAGCGGGGCCCGCACCCGGAAGGGGGCATCGCGGGCTCCTGGTCGGCGTACTACTACAACGGCTACATCTACTCCAGTGACATTCTGGAGGGGCTGGACGTGCTGAAGATCACCGATCCGCTGACCGATCCGGCCGCGGAGGTCGAGATGGACGACTTCAACGTTCAGACGCAGAAGACGTACTGACGGAGCGACCGTGGGCCCGGTGAAGGGCCCACGGTGGTCGCGGGTCAGGGGTTGAGGTCGGCGGCCGAGCGCTCGGCGAAGACCCGCATGGCCTTGGTCGTGATCGGGCCGGGCGCGGCGGGCAGCTCGGTGCCGTCGACCAGCTTGATCGGCTGGACGTCGCGGGTGGTGGAGGTGAGGAACGCCTCCTCGGCCTCGTACAGGGCCTGGAGCGGCACGTCCGCCTCCTCGCCCCCACACCATTCGAGCACCAGCGCCCGGGTGACGCCGGCCAGGCAGCCGGAGCCGAGGGTGGGCGTGAGCAGGCGGCCGTCGCGGACGATGAAGATGTTGGAGCCGGTGCCCTCGCACAGGTTGCCGGCCAGGTTGCCGAAGATGGCCTCGCCGCCGCCGCGCCGCTTCGCGTGCAGCAGCGCCTTGGCGTTGTCGCCGTAGGAGGTGCTCTTGACGCCGGACAGGGCGCCGCGCTCGTTGCGCGGCCACGGGACGACGGCGACGTCGGCCGTCTCGGGGAACGGCTTCTGCTCGTCGACGATGACGACGGAGGTGGTGCCCTGGTCGCCGCGGTCGGAGCCGAGCGGGCCCGGGCCGCTGGTGTAGGTGACGCGGATGCGTCCGAGGGACCAGGCGGGCGCGACGGCCAGGAGCCGGTCGATGCCGTCGGCGATGGCCTCGACGTCGGGGTCGGGCAGGTCCATGCGCTGGGCGGAGAGCGTGAGCCGGTCGAGGTGGCGGGTGAGCGCGAACGACTTGCCGTCAACGATCTTGATCGTCTCGAAGACGCCGTCGCCGACCATGAGCCCGTGGTCGAACACCGAGACGGTGGCCTTCCCGGGGTCGATCACTTGCCCGTTGACCCAGACAGGGATGTTCATTCAGATTCCTCCTGTGGATGCCAGCGCGATCAGCCTGGCTGCTTTGAGCTCGGTCTCGAACCACTCGCGCCCGGGGTCGCTGCCCCAGGTGATGCCCGCTCCCGTGCCGAACCGGAGCTCGTCCTGGCCGTCGGCCGAGGGCGAGATCCAGAATGTCCTGATGCCTACGGCCAGCGCCGCCCTGCCTCGGTCGGCGTCGACCCAGCCCACGGCCCCACAGTACGGGCCCCGGGGGACCGGTTCGAGCTCATTGATGATGCGCAGAGCCGACGACTTCGGCGCGCCTGTGACAGATCCGGGCGGGAAAGTCGCGGCGAAGAGCTCGGGCCAGCCCGCCCCCCGCGCGAGCCGGGCGCGCACGGTGGAGACGAGATGGACCATCCCCGGGTATTCCTCGACCGCGCACAGCGACGGCACCTCGACGGAGCCGACGGCCGCGACCCGGGCGAGGTCGTTGCGGACGAGGTCGACGATCATGACATTTTCGGCGTAGTCCTTGTCGAGCAGGTCGTCCACGGTCTCGGCGGTGCCCTTGATGGGCCCGGACTCGATGACGTCGCCGTCGCGCGACAGGTACAGCTCCGGCGAGGCCGAGACCACGCTGAGGCCGGGGACCTGGATCACGGCCGCGTACGACGCCGGGTGGGCTTCGGCGAGCCGGGCGGCCAGCGCGAGCGGGTCGGCGTCGTGCGGGACGGGCGCGCGCAGGACCCGGCAGAGGTTGGCCTGGTAGACCTCGCCCTGCTCGATGTAGTCCCTGATGGCGCGCACGCCGCGCTCGTAGCCGGCCCGGTCGAGGGAGCTGCGCCACTGGTCGGGGCGGGGGCCACGCCAGGGGGCGGCGGGAGCGGGCAGGGGTGCGCGGCGCACCCGGTCGAACCGGGCGCACGTCACCTTGCCCTCGTAGTCGACGACGACGGCCCACCAGCCCTCGCTGTCGAGCGCGGCGAGGTCTGAGGTCACGTCGCGCAACCCGGTGGCGAGCACGTGACCTAAGTAGGCGAAACCGTCGTACACGTCTTCCATTGTCCCAGCATCCGGACCAGCTCCAGCGCGGCGGGCAGTGGCGGATCGGGCAGGGCCGCGTAGACCTTCCGCACGGGCGCCGTACCCTTCAGCGGCTTGAGCACCAGATCCGACGGTACGGCCCGCGCCGCGAGCTCCGGCACCAGCGTCACCCCGAGCCCTGCGGAGACGAACCCGAACTTGCCCGACCATTCGGCCACCCGCAGCCCGCTGCGCGGCGAGAAGCCCGCCGCCGCGCACGCCGTCACCAGCAGCGTCGGCTGGCCACGCGGCGCGGCCTCTATCCAGGTCTCGGTGGCCAGGTCGCGCAGGTCCACCTCCCGCTCGGCGGCCAGCCGGTGCCCGGCGGGCAGGGCGACGAACAGCCGGTCCTCGATCAGCGGCACGGTGGTCGCGTCTCCCGCCGGCAGGCCGGCCGGGTAGTCGCTGATGACGGCCACGTCGAGGGCGCCCGCGTGCAGCCGGTCCATCAGGCGGGCGCTGAGCCCCTCCGTCAGCCGCAGCTCCACGCGCGGATGACGATCGGCGAACCGCTTGAACGTGCCCGGCACCAGGTCGACGTTGGCCGTGGCGAAGGCGCCCACCCGCAGCGTGCCGCCGCGCCCGCCGTGGATGGCGGCCAGCTCCTCCCCCGCGCGGTCGAGCCGGTCGAGCACGGCCACCGCGTGCCGGTGCAGCGCCGCGCCGGCGGGCGTGAAGCGCACGCCCCGGGCCAGGCGCTCGAACAGCGGCCCACCGGCGGCGCCCTCCAGCGCGGCCACGCGGCGGGAGATCGCGGACTGGGTGTATCCGAGCAGCTCGGCGGCGGCGCCGAACGAGCCGCTCCGCGCGACCTCGTCGAACAGGCGCAGCGCCGCGGTGTCAAAGGCATTCGTGTCAGGCATGGCTGGTATGCAATCTAGTCGGTGGTGGAATACCTCGCGACGAGGTTCACTGAGGCACGTGATTGCATTTCTCGGACAGATCGCATTTCTCGGGCAGGGACACATGGGCGTCCCGATGGCGCGGCGGCTCATGGTGGCCGGGCACAAGGTGACGACGTGGCGGCGCGCGGACGGCGTGGCGGTGGCCGCGGCGGTCGAGGGGGCCGACCTGGTCATCACCATGCTCAGCGATCCGGCGGCGGTGCGCGAGGTGCTGACGGCGGCGCTGCCGGGGCTGCGGCCCGGCGCGACGGTGGTGGAGATGTCCACGATCGGCCCCGAGGCGGTGCACGCGCTGCGCGCGCTGCTGCCACCGGAGGTGGGGCTGGTGGACGCGCCGGTGCTGGGCAGTGTGGGGCCGGCCGCGGAGGGCGGTCTGACGGTGCTGGCCGGCGGTGACGTGGCGGGGTGCCGCGAGGTGCTGTCGGTGTTCGGCTCCGTACGCGAGACCGGGCCGCTGGGGTCAGGCGCGGCCATGAAGCTGGCCGTCATGAGCGCGCTCGTGCCCGCGCAGGTGCTGGTGGCGGAGACGCTCGCGTACGGGCGGGCGCACGGCGTGGATCGCGGCGCGCTGCTCGACGTGCTGGCGGGCACCCCGCTCGGCGCGGTGGCGGAGCGGCTGCGGACTCCGGCGGAGGAGACCAGGTACTCGCTCGGGCACGCCACCAAGGACCTGGAGCTGGCGGCCTGGGAGGGCGCCACGATGGCCGCGTCCGCCAGGGCCAGACTGCAGGAAGCGCGGGCCGCCGGGCTGGGCGGGCGCGATCTGACGGCCATCGCGGCGCACGTCGGCGAGCCTTCCCCTGAGCGTCCGGAGCGGCGGGCCGTGCCGCTGAACCTGCCCACGATCCCCGCCACGAACGGCTTCTACTCGCACGCCGTCCGGGCCGGCGACACCCTCTACATCTCCGGGCAGGCGGCCTTCGACGAGCGGGGCGAGGTGGTCGGGCCCGGCTCCATGGAGGTCCAGGCCGAGTACGTCTTCCAGCTCATCGCCCGCATCCTGGCCGATCAGGGGGCGACGTTCGAGGACGTGGCGTTCATCAGGACGTACCTGACGGACATGGAGGACAGGGCCGCGCTCGGGCGGGTGCGCCGGAAGTACATCACCGGCACGCCCCCGGCCAGCACGACGGTGGAGGTGTCGAAGCTGTTCCTGCCGAGCCTGGTGCTGGAGGTGGACCTGATCGTGGTCCTGCCGGGCCGATAGGAGACGGGCCCGGCAGGTCGGCGGCGCGTCAGGCGGGCGGGCTCGTGCCCGTGGCCGACGTGAGAAGCACGTCAGGCGAGCGGGCCCGTGACCGACTCGGCCGCCGCGACGACGCCGCCCTCGGCCACCAGCCGCACGGCAGACTCGATCTCCGGCGCCAGGAACCGGTCGGGGCCCGGCGCGGGCACGGTCTCGCGCAGCTCCCTGACCACGGCCGCCGTCGCGGGCGCCGGCTCCAGCGGCGCGCGCAGGTCGAGGGCGCGGGCGGCGGTGAGCACCTCCACGGCCAGCACCCTGGTCAGCCCGTCCACGGATTTGCGCAGCTTGCGCGCGGCCGACCAGCCCATGGAGACGTGGTCCTCCTGCATGGCCGAGCTGGGGATGGAGTCGACGCTGGCGGGCACGGCCAGCCGCTTCAGCTCCGAGACGATGGCCGCCTGGGTGTACTGGGCGATCATGTGGCCGGAGTCGACGCCGGGGTCGTCGGCCAGGAACGCGGGCAGCCCGTGGTTGCGGGCGACGTCCAGGAAGCGGTCCGTCCGGCGTTCGGACATGGAGGCCAGGTCGGCGGCCACGACGGCGAGGAAGTCCAGCACGTACGCGACGGGCGCGCCGTGGAAGTTGCCGTTGGACTCCACCCGCCCGTCGTCCAGCACGGCCGGGTTGTCGACGGCGCTGGCCAGCTCCCAGCCGGCCACGGTGGCGGCGTGCGCGATCGTGTCGCGGGCCGCCCCGGCGACCTGAGGGGCGCAGCGCAGCGAGTACGCGTCCTGCACGCGCGTGCAGTCGTCGCGGTGGCTGGCCATGACGCCCGAGTCGCGCAGGACCTTGGTCATGTTGGCGGCGGAGAGCGCGAGGCCCGGGTGCGGGCGCAGCGCCTGGAGCTCGGGGGCGAACACGCGGTCGGTGCCGAGCAGGGCCTCCACGCTCATCGCGGCGCTCACGTCGGCGGTCCTGACGAGTCTGGTGAGGTCGTCGATGGCCAGGATGAGCATGCCGAGCATGCCGTCCGTGCCGTTGATCAGCGCCAGGCCCTCCTTGGCGGCCAGCTCGACCGGCTCGATCCTGGCCTGCTTGAGCGCCTCGGCCGCCGGCCGCACGGTCCCCGAGGCGTCCCGTACGACGCCCTCGCCCATGAGGGTGAGCGCCACGTGCGCCAGCGGGGCCAGGTCGCCGGAGCAGCCGAGGCTGCCGTACTCGTGCACGATCGGCGTGATGCCCGAGCTGATCAGCGCGGCCAGGGTCTTGGCCGTGGTCGGCCTGATGCCCGTGTGGCCGGTGGCCAGGGTGTGCAGGCGCAGCAGCATGAGCGCGCGCACCACCTCGGTCTCCACCTCGGGGCCGTTGCCGGCCGCGTGGGAGCGCACCAGCGAGCGCTGGAGCTGGGCGCGCAGCGCGGGGTCGATGTGGCGGGTGGCCAGGGCACCGAACCCGGTCGAGATGCCGTACGCGGGCGTGGGGCTCTCGGCCAGCTCGTCCACCCGCTGGCGAGACGCCGCGACGGCGGCGACGGCGTCGTCGGTGAGCTGGACGGGGGCCCCGTGGCGGGCCACCCTGATGACGTCCTCGAAGCTCAGCGGCTCAGGACCGACGTTCACGACTCCGTTGTCGCCCATGTTGCGTCTCTCCCACTCAGGTAACCGGCGTACCCGATGTTAGCTCCTTACTTCCGAAGAGTTCCGCCAGCCCCTCCTCCCCCGCTTCCGTGAGGGTCACGGCCCTGGGCACGCTGCCCCGCCGGTACCACCCGCGCTCGAACAGCACCTCCGTGATCGCCGCGCCGAGCGCCCCGCCGAGGTGCGCCCTGCGCTCGGTCCAGTCGAGGCACTCGGGCGCGAAGCGCCGCCTGGACCCGCGCGCGCCCGCCACGTCCACACCCAGCCGCGCCAGCAGCCGCTCCCCCGACTCGGTCAGGTCGCCGCCCGCGAGGTGGCCGCCCGCCACGAGCCGGTCGAGCAGGCCCACGCCGGCTCGGCCCGCGAGGTGGTCGTAGCAGGTGCGGGCCTCCTCCAGCCGCCTGGCCTGCCGGGACTGGCGCAGCGAGCGCACCGGGGGGCGGGCGCTGATCCTGGCCAGCACCTCCAGCACCTCGGCCACCTCGTGCCCGGACAGGCGGTAGTAGCGGTGGCGGCCCTGGCGTACGACGTCGACCAGCCCGCCGTCCAGCAGCCTGGCGAGGTGGGCGCTGGCGGTGGCCGCGCTCACGCCGGCCATCCTGGCCAGCTCTCCCGCCGCCAGGGCGCGCCCGTCGAGCAGGGCCGTCAGGATCGCCGCCCGTGTGGGGTCCGCGATCAGCGCGGCGACGGGCGCGATGTCGGCGTCCCGAGTGATGTACTCCATGCTCATCACGCTAATACGTGGACATTTCGCCCACGGTCGAAGGATCTCGTGCTGCTTCGGCCTGCTTTGACCTGCTTTAGTCGGGGGCCGTCAGCGTTGGCCCAGCGCCTTGCGGATCAGGTCGCGCGCCCTGTCCATGATCGCGGCGGGCGGGCCCATCAGCAGGTTTCTGGTCAGGGACTCGGTGCCGGGATGCGGGCGTGACGGCGCCAGCGACTCCGCCGCCCGTACGGCCGCCGCCATGGCCCGGCGCTCCGCCACGGAGGTGCGGGCGCGCAGCCTGGCGAACTCGTAGCGTTCCTCGCTGCGCGCGTGCGCGGTCACGGCGGTGCGGAGCTCGGCCAGCCGGTCCCAGAAGCGCGGATGGTCCACGCCGGCCTTGTGCAGGCCGACGAGCATGCGCTTGGCCTTGTTCTCCTCGCTCAGCCGGTCGGCCACGACGCCCTGGCCGTTGTCGAGCTTCCTGCGCGCGTAAGGATGGACGATCTCCTCCTCGGCCGTCTCGTGCACGGACATGAGGCGCGTCAGCCGGTCGAACGCCTCACCGACCTTGTCCGCAGGCGCCCGCTCCACTTCGTCGAACAGGTCCCTGATCCGGCCGTGCTGAGCCACCAGCAGGTCGATGACATCGTGTTCAGCCACGTCCGCGCCTTACCCGGTCCTGCTCGCCCGCACGCGCGTCCATACCGAACGCAGTCCGCCGGGACACCGAACCCGGAGCCTGCCCGTGCGGACCGCCCTCGGCTCGGAACCCGCCGCTGGCTACAGTCGGGTCTCATGACGTCTCATGTCGCGCTCGTGACCGGCGCCTCGCGCGGCCTCGGCACCGTGATCGCCCGCCGGCTGGCCGCGGACGGTTTCGCCGTCGCCGTCAACTACTCCAAGGATCGTGACGGGGCCGAACGGGTGGCCGGCGCGATCCGCGCTGCCGGCGGCACCGCCGAGACCTTCGCCGCCGACGTCACCGACGAGTCCTCCGTGGCCGGCCTGGTCGCCGCCGTCGCCGGACGGCTCGGCCCCGTGGCGGTCCTGGTGGCCAACGCGACCGGCCCGCAGCCGTCCGCCCCGGTCACGGAACTCACCTGGCAGGACCACCTCGACCAGCTCACGTTCTTCGTCAAGAGCCCGACGCTGCTGGTCCAGGCGGTGCTGCCCGGCATGAGGGAACGCGGCGGCGGGCGCGTCATCCAGATCGGCTCCGACATCGTGGACCGCAAGCTGCCCGGCATGTCCGCCTACACCGCCGCCAAGGGCGCCCAGCACGCGATCACCGAGGTCTGGGCCAAGGAGCTGGGCCCGTACGGGATCACGGTCAACGTGGTCGCGCCCGGCTGGATCCCGGTCGAGCGGCACGCGGGGCTGGACGAGAGCGGCTACCTCGCGGAGGTGCCGCTGGGCCGGATGGGCACGCCCGAGGACGTGGCCGCGGCGGTGGCCTACCTCGCCTCGGACGGCGGCGCGTTCGTCACCGGACAGCGCATCACCGTCAACGGCGGCCACACGTGACCTCGGCGCGCGTATTCCAGTTTGGGGACTGGGCCAGTTTTCGCTAGAGTTCTCTCGTCGCCCCGCGAAACGGGGCGAAGGCGGAAGTGGCTCAGTGGTAGAGCATCACCTTGCCAAGGTGAGGGTCGCGGGTTCGAATCCCGTCTTCCGCTCGGAGCTTCCGGCTCGGTGGCGTGGCCGAGAGGCGAGGCAGCGGCCTGCAAAGCCGTCCACACGGGTTCAAATCCCGTCGCCACCTCTGCAAGGACGATTAGCTCAGCGGGAGAGCGCTTCCCTGACACGGAAGAGGTCACTGGTTCAATCCCAGTATCGTCCACCACCTTTCAGGGCCCCGGCTGATGAGCCGGGGCCCTGTTTCTTTCGCCCGGCTTCGTCCTCCGGGCGGCTTCGTCCTCCGGGCGGCTTCGTCCTCCGGGCGGCTTCGTCCTCCGAGCGGCTCGGCGCGGGCCGGCGATAGGCGGAAGCGCTCACCTGGCGGCCACTTCCCGGTCACCGGCATGCGCACCGGGCTCCGTGGCGGGCACATGACGGGGCGTGGCGAAGACGACCCGCACCTTCCTGCTGGCCGCCGCGGGCATCGCGCTCGGCGTCTGCGGCCTGTGCGCGCTGCCGCCCGTCGGCGGCTTCCTGCTCGGGCGGGCCGTGGCGTCCGTGCTGGTCTTCCCCGGGCTGGGGCGCGGGCTCGCGGCGGGCACGGCGGTGACGCTGGTGGTCTACGCCGTGCTGCTGACTCTCGGGGCGTACGTGGCGTTCCGGTGGTCGGGGTTCGGCGCGTCGCGGGTCGGGCTGCTCGTCTGCTGGGGGCTGGCGGGCGGGCCCGCCGGGGTGCTGGCGGTGCTGCTGTGGGCGCGGGGGCACGGCGCACCGTTCGAGGAGTATGCCCGGTACGCGGCCTCGTGGGGGATGGCGACCGCCCTGCTGGCCGCGCTGCTCACGATGGCCGCCACCCGGTTCCTGCCCGCCCCGGCCGGCGAGGGATCGCCCGTTCCGGACAGCGAGCAGGACCCGGCGCCCGCCGGCAAGAAGACACCCACCCGTAAAGGGACAGCCGCCAAGGAAACGCCTGCTACCGCCCGGAAGGCGACACCGGCCACCGGTCGCAAGGGGGCTGCGGCCAAAGATCGGTCGGCCACTCGCAAGAGGGAGTCCCGGGAACGGCCTTCCATGTTTGTGCGGCGGCCGGCCTTTCACCCTCGTTCCTGGGTGCTGCCGTGTCTGGTGGCCGGGTGGGCGGTGGTGTGGAGCGTGCTGGTGCGCGACCGGCAGCCCCTGATGGCCTGGCTGCCGCTGTCCCTGAGCTACTTCACGCAGGTGGCGGTGATCCTGGGGAGCATCGCGGCCGGGTATGTGGAGGGCACGCTGCGGCGCCGCTTACCCGTGGAAGGGCGTCCGGGGCGGGCGTTCGTGCTGGCGTGGATCTCGGCGTCGGTGGCGCCCGTCGTGTACGCGGCCGTCGTCGCCATCGACCTCGGCATGCGGGAACGGCTGCTGGCCGCGCCGCTGGACCCGGCCTGGGTCGCCGAGTACGCCGCCGACCTGGGCGCGGTGCTGGTGGCCGAGCCCGTACAGGTGGCCCTGCCGCCGCTGGTGCTGGCGCTGGCCGCCGTCGGGGTGCAGCTGGTGCCGCCGCTGCGGAGGGCGGCGGCGGGCGCGCCGGATCCGGTGCGCACGGACCGGCGGTGGGCGCTGCTGGTGGCGGGGACCGCGCTCGCGCTGACGTACTTCTGCCTGGCCGTCACGTCGCGCTTCCCGCTGCTGACGCGGCGCACGTTCGACGCCGAGACGCCCGTGATGCTGCGGGCGCTCGCGCCGCTCTCCCCGCCCGATCCGGTGCTCGGCGGGACGGTGGTGGTGTGGTCGTGGGCGATGGCGGCGGTGTTCGCGGTGGCGGCGGCCGGGCTGGTCTACGTCGCGGTACGGGGGCAGCTCGTCCGGCTCTTCCCCGCCTCCTCCTACGTGGTGCTGGTGGGGGCGCTGGCACTGGCCACCGCGCTGGCCTGGACCGTGGGCGGGGTGATCGGGCGGGCCGTGACCGGGGAGGAGCCTGTGGGGATCTCGCCCGCGGCGCAGGCGGTGGAGTTCGCCGTGTTCGTGGTGCCGGTGTTCGCGGCGCTGCTGTTCATCGTGCACTCGCAGGTCGGGGTGGCGAGGTTCGCCAGGATCGTGGAGCTGGAGGACGAGCAGACCTGGGAGCAGACGGCCGAACGGTACCGGGCATGGCGGGAGCGGGTGCGCGATCACGTGCCTTCCTGGCGTGAGCGCTTGACGATCGCGGGCATGGCGGCGGTGGGCGCGTTGGTGCCGTTGGTGGTGGCCGGCGCGCTGGCGCAGTTGGTGCCGCTGGTGGCGGCAGGGTCGCCTCGCGGGCTCATCACGGGCAATGGGCTCGGGCCGGGTGGCGGGCTCGGCACGAATGGCGGGCTCGGGGAGCTTGGGGTAGGCGGTGGGCTGGGGTTTCCGGTGCCGTCTCTGGTGGCGCCGGTGGCCGACACCCTGACGTGTGCGGTCTATCTGGTGCTGCTCGCGGGGCTGATCTTCGTGTCACTGATGAGAGTGAACCTGCGGGAGCGGCGGTGGGCGGTCTGGGCGGCCGTGTGGGGCGCGTCCGTCGTCGCGGGGGTGGCGGCGGGGCTGGCCACACCGGCGGGGTTGCTGCTGGGGCTGGTCGCGGGGCCGTTCGCGGTCGCGGGGGTGGTGGCAGGGCCGCTGCTGGCGGGGCGGCGCAGGGTGCTCGTGGTCGCGGGCGCGGTGCTGCTGCTGGTCGCGGCGGCGCCGTTGGTGCGGAGGACACCGGTCGGCGAGCCGCTCACGATCACGACGGCGACATGGCGGGCGCGGGCACCGGGGCTCACGGTCGAGATCTCCTACCCGGCGGTCGCGGGCGGGCCCGACGCGGCGCGGGCCGGGGCCGCGCTGGTGGCGCCGGTACGCGCGCACGTCGAGGAAATGCTGCGGCGAAGCCGGGAGGACCCTTCACGCGCCTCCAGCCCAGCGACCGGCCCGACGCCCGGCCCGACGCCTCAGAAGAGCACCGGCCCCACGGCCGGCCCGACGGCCACCCCAACGACCAGCGCCGTGACCGGGGGCTACACGGTGGTGCGTAACGACGCCGCGGTCGTTTCCGTGCGTTATGCGCTGTCCGGCGAGGTCGGCCGGGCCGTGACCTACGGGCGGGCCGAGGAGCGGGTGCTGCAGGTGCGGGACCTGTTCGTCCCCGCCGCCTTCACCCCCGCCGGGCGGCGGCAACTGGCCGGCGCGCTGCGGCCGCTGATGCCCAAGGGGCACGTGCCGAGGACCGTGAGCCTGGACAGCGACCGGTTGCTGGTCAACCTGGCCCCCGGGGCCGTGGAGTTCGCGTTCGGCCGGGACTACTTCTGCGCCCCCTGCGCCCCCGTCACGGTCCGGGTCCCGGACGCGCGGCTGGCCGGCCTCAGGCGCGGGTAGCGGGCAGGTCCGGGACGCGCGGCCGGCCGGCTTCAGGCGCGGGTTGCGGGGCGGGGCGCCGTCAGAACATCCCGTTGCGGTTCAGCGCCTCCTCCGGGATCTCCTGCATGACGTCCCAGTGCTCGACCAGCTTCCCGTCCTTGAGCCGGAAGATGTCCATGATCGCCGTGCCCCGCTGTCCGGGCACGCGGACCGCGTGCACGTGCCCGACGACGTAATCGTCCTCGGCGAGCAGGCGTCTGACCTCGACCCGCAGCGCCGGGAAGGTCTCCTTGAGGTGGCGCAGCCGCGCCTGGAGGCCGTCGGCGCCGTCGGCGATCAGCGGATTGTGCTGGGTGTAGCCGTCACCGACGAGCTCGGCGGCGGCGGCGAAGTCCTTGGCGTTGAACGCGGCCTCGTAGAAGTCGAGGACGGTCTGCTTGTTCGACGCGACGGTGGGCATGTGCGCTCCTTGACTGAACGGCTGTAGCGCTACAACCGTAGCGCTACGAGCGTCGGGATACAATGCCGGGTATGAGCACCACTGCGTCGAGCGACCGCCAGGCGCGCGGGCGCAACCGGAGAGGCCAGGGCGAGCGGCTGCGGGAGGACATCGTCGAGGCCGCCACCCGGCTGCTCGACGAGCTCGGCGACGACGAGGCCCTGTCGATGCGGGCCGTGGCCCGCGCGGTCGGCAGCGCCGCGACCTCGGTCTACCTGCATTTCGCCGACCGCGACGCCCTCGTGCTCGCCGTGCTCGACCGCTGCCATGACGAGCTGACCCGGGCCGTCGACGACGCCGAGGCCGCGTCGGGCGACCCGGTGGCCCGGCTCCGCGCGCGCACCCTGGTGCTGGGCGACTGGGCGCACCGGCATCCCGGCCTGTACAAGGTGCTGCACGAGAGCGCGCTCAACGAGCGCGCCGAGATGCCGTTCAAGCGGCGCCTGGCCGAGCGCACCACCGCCGCGGTCCAGCGCTGCATGGACGCCGGCCGCGCCCCCGCCGACGACGCCGCCACCGTCGCGCTCGACCTGCGCGCGGCCGTTCACGGAGCCGTCTCGATGCGCCTGCACCAGCCCGACCACCCATGGCCGCCACTGGAGGAGCAGGTCGAACGCTTCCTCGTCAAGCTCGTCGGGATCCGCCCGCCGGCCGCGTGATCACCCGCGGGAGCGGACGATCTGGTCATCCGGCGCGCTTGGCGCGACGATCAGCTCATGGAGACTCAGGAGATCGCCGACCGATTAGAGATCACCGGCCTGCTGGCCCGCTACACCTTCGCGATCGACTCCGGTCAGTGGGACCTGCTCGACGAGGTGTTCACCCCGGACGCGTCGATCGACTACAGCTCGTCGGGAGGCATCAAGGGCACGCGGGACGAGGTCAAGGTCTGGCTGGCCGAGGTGCTGACGCACTGGCCGGCCCGCCTGCACCTGATCGGCGCCGCGCGGATCGACTTCCTGGTCGGCGAGGCCCGGGTGAGCGCCCCGTTCACCGACACCCTGGCCCCGACGCGGGAGCTGGTCGCGGCCCGTACCGAAGGCTTCCTGCACGGGGGCGGCTACTACCACCACCGCATGCGCCGCACCGGCAGCGGCTGGCGCAGTGTCGAGCTGGTGGAGGAGCAGAGCTGGCGCACCGCGCGGTGAGCGATAGCCCATCCCGTCAGCGGGAGGAGCCGCGCGCCGCCGTACGGACCGGCGCGCGGCACGTGCCCGACCCAGGCTGACCTGCGCGAATGACCACAGGTACGGATTTATCGCGTTTGTGGGTAGATCGGGGAGGGCAGCGCCACAGCGGGTAGTGTCCCCCTGCCCTTCCCGGTCGAAAGGCTGTGCGGTATGGCGTTCGCATGGGCTCTTCTCGGTCATGACATAGCGGTCGATCTCGGCACGGCCAACACGCTCGTGTACGTCCGCAGGAAGGGCATCGTGCTGAACGAGCCCTCCGTCATCGCGATCAACCTGCACAAGAACACCGTCGTCGCGGTCGGCAGGCCGGCCAAGCGCATGATGGGCCGCACTCCCCCGCACATCGCCACGATCAGGCCGCTCAAGGACGGCGTGATCGCGGACCTGGACGCGGCGGAGCGGATGTTGCGCATGTTCATCCAGAAGGCGCATCCCAGCAGGTTCCTCGCCAAGCCCCGCATCGTGGTGGCCGTCCCGAGCGGCACCACCTCGATCGAGCAGCGGGCGGTCAAGGAGGCCGCGTACGAGGCGGGCGCGCGGAGGGTGCACATCATCGAGGAGCCGATGGCGGCGGCGATCGGCGCCGGACTGAAGGTCGGGGAAGCCACCGGCAACATGGTCGTCGACATCGGCGGCGGCACCACGGAGGTGGCCATCGTCTCGATGAGCGGCGTCGTGGTGGCCAGGTCGCTGCGGGTGGGCGGCGACGAATTGGACGAGGCGATCATCACCCACATCAAGAAGGAGCACGCGCTGCTGCTCGGCGAGCGCACCGCCGAGCGGCTGAAGATCGACCTCGGCATGGCCAGGCCGGCGCCCGTGACGGCCCGCGACGCCGATCCCGAGCCGAAGGGCCGGCACCGGGTGGGCGTCTGCGACCTGCCGGTGGACGGGCCGCAGGTCGAGGTGCCGGACGAGGACGCCACCGAGCCGCCCGCGCCGCGCGGCTGGAACCCGTTCCGGTCCCGGCCGAAGCCCCAGAGCGCAGCCCCGGCCGCCGCGCCGCGCTCGCTGGAGCCGCGTGCCTCCGCCCCCGTACGCGGGCGCGACCTGGTCAGCGGCCTGCCGAAGACCGCGACCATCACCGCCGAGCAGATCAGCGAGGCCATCGAGAACGAGGTCCAGGCCATCATCGACGCGGTGCAGACGACGCTCGACCAGTGCCCGGCGGAGCTGGCCGGCGACCTGCTGGACAACGGCATCGTCCTGACCGGCGGCGGCGCCCTGTTACGGGGCCTGGCCGAGCGCATGGGCGAGGCCACCGGTATGCCCATCCGGGTGGTGGACAAGCCGCTGTACTCGGTCGCGCTCGGCGCGGGCCGCTGCGTCGAACGGTTCCAGGCCATGCGTGACGTACTGCTGCCCGACTGGTCACGCCGGTGAGGCGGACGCTCGTCCTGCTCCTGCTCGGCACCGCGGTCCTGCTGGTCGTGACCGACCGCTGGTTCGTGGCGCTGACGTCGTTGCGGGCGGCGGGCGCGGCCGTGTACGGGGCCGCGGAGAGCGCGGCCGGCACGGTGACCAGGGCGTTCGGCGGGGACGGGCGGCTGCGGGAGCTGGAGCGGGAGAACGCCGCGCTGCGGGCCGAGCTGGTGTCCGCGGGCGCCCGTGCGGTGAGCGCTCCGGTCCCCGGCGGCTCCGCGTCGCGCGGGGTGGCCGCGCATGTCGTGGGGTTCGGGCGGGGGCCGCGGGTCACCGTGGACGCCGGCTCGGTCTCGGGGATCGTGCGTGACGTGACCGTGCTGAACGCCGACGGTCTGGTCGGCAAGGTCACCTGGGCCGGCGCCGGCACGGCCTCGGTGTCCCTGATCACCGACGCGGCCTCCTCCGTGGGGGTGCGGCTGGCCGGAAGCGGCGAGTTGGGGGTGGTGACGGGGCTGCCGGGCGAGGGGCTGCTGCGGCTCAGCCTGTTCGACCCGGACGCGCCGCTGCGGGTCGGCGACAAGGTGGAAACGCTGGGGTCGGCGGGGGGGCGGCCGTACGTGGCGGGGGTGCCCGTCGGCGCGGTCACCGCGATCGAGCGGGTGCCGGGCGCGGCCACCCGCACGGCCCTGGTACGCCCCGCCGCCCGGCTCTCCGCGCTGAGCCTCGTCACGGTCATCGTGCCGGAACCGGAGCGATGAGCCATGGGGCTGGTGACGTTGGTGCTCGCGGCGCCGCTGTTGCAGGTGCTGCTGGTCAATCGGTCGCCGTGGGGCGGCCCTGACCTGGTGGCGCTGGCCGTGGTGTGGCTGGCGGTGGCCAGGGGGCCGGTCTGGGGGTGTGCGGCGGGCCTGGTCGCCGGGCTGGCCGCCGACGTGACACCGCCCGCCGACGGCACGGTCGGGCGGGCG
>NZ_BAAAMU010000131.1:12380-29515 GCF_039529435.1 Nonomuraea maheshkhaliensis | reverse complement strand
GGCTCGCCCCCACGCCTGAGGCCCGCGCCGCCATGACCGCCCTGCTCAGCAGGCCCGCCCGGGCGGCCCTGCCCGGCACGGCGACCGCGCTGGCGCTCAGCCCCGACGGGCGGCTCGTGGCGGGGGCAGTCCACGACGGCACGACGCTCTGGGACGCGGCCACCCGCAGGCCGCTCGGCACTCCCCTCACCGGTCACAGCGGCTCCGCGGTGGCGTTCGGCCCCGACGGACGGACCCTGGCCAGTGGCGGGACGGACGGCACGATCCTGCTGTGGGACGTGGCCACGCGCCGCATTCGATCGCGTTCAGCCCGGACGGCCGGTTGCCGGCCACCGCGAGCGAGGACCGCACGATACGACTCTGGGACGTCGCCACCCGCCGGCCGATCGGGGCCCCGCTCACCGGCCACGGGTACCCGGTGGTGTCGGTGGCCTTCAGTCCCGACGGACGTCAGGTGGCGAGCGCCGGAGGCCACGACTTCACGGCGCGGCTGTGGGACGTGGCCACGCGGCGGCCGGTCGGCATCCCGTTCGTCGGTCACGGCGACGCGACCTGGTCGGTGGCCTTCGCCCCGGACGGGAGCGCGCTGGCCACCTCCTCCGCCGACGCCACGGTGCGCCTGTGGAGCCTGGACCGGCCCGCGGACCCGGTCGCCGCCCTGTGCGAGATCGCGGGCCGGCCGCTCACACCCGCCGAGTGGGCCCGCTACGTGCCCGAGGAGGAGTATCAGCAGGTCTGCCCGCCACAGACTCCCTGACGTGGCGCGACCGCCCCTCATACCAGCGGCATACCGCCGATCTCTACGGTCGGCGAGTGACAAGGCCACGGCTCGATCCGCGCCGGGCCCCCTGACATCCCCCCATCCGGCCCGGCCGCGAGCAGCAGGCCCGCCGGAAACCCAGGAGGAACCGTGTCCCGATTCGTCCTCTTACGATCCGCCGTCATCGCGACGCTCGCCGCCGGCCTCACCGTGGCCGGCGCGTCGAGCGGCCAGGCGATGGCGGCCCCCGATCTCCAGCTCCCGTTCCCCTGCGGCCAGAAGTGGCAGCTGGACACGTGGGGGCACGCCCCGGCGCTGGACATGGTGAAGGAGCCCGACCAGCACGGCACCGAGGGGGCCACCCTGATCGCCCCCGCCGCGGGCAAGGTGAACCAGTCGTTCACGCATCGCAACGCGGGCAACATGATCCAGATCGATCACGGAGGGGGCTACTTCACCACGTACCTCCATCTGAAGTCCCGCGCCGTGTCGGCCGGTGACACGGTGCGGCGGGGTACGGTGATCGGCCAGGTCGGCAAGGACGGCGAGACCGCGAACGGCCATCCGCACCTGCACTTCGAGCTCGGGCGCGACTCCGACGGCAACGGGTCGGCCTCCTGGGGGTTCGAGGGCTCCGAGCGGATCAGGCCGGCCTTCGACGGCGTCACCTACGGCCAGTCGGACAACCGCACCTGGAACAACGTCACCAGCCGCAACTGCGCCACGACCTCTCCGAAGGGCCGCGTCTCGGTGTACGGGGTGCTGCCGGACGGCCGGCTCACGTACACGGCCATCGACGCGGCCACCGGAAAGCGCACCCACGGCGCGGTCGTCTCCACCGCCACCCTCGGCTTCACCCCCAAGGCCATGGCGACGCTGAACTACAACACCATCCTGGTCACCAAGGCCGGATCCGACGGCACGCTCTACCGCGTGGACGTCCGCACCAACGGCGACACCCTGGAGTTCGAGCCGCCCGTCCACCTCGGCAACGGCTACACCCACGACCACCTCGCCTACGACGGCGACGGCCACCTCTACGGCATCGCCGCCGGCACGCTGCGCCGCTACACGATCGGAACGGCGAAGCCCGCACTGGCCGACATCACCGGCAACACCCACATCGGCGACGGATTCACCCTCAAGACCCTCACCACCGCCGGCCCCGACTGGCTGCTCGGCACCACCGCCGGCGGGCAGCTCCTCTCCTACCGCGTCAACGGCGCCGGCGACTGGCAGCGTCACCAGCTCCGTGACGCCACCTGGCAGAACTTCACCCACCTGCTCTCCCCCGGCGCGGGCGTCTACTACGGCCACCACCCCGCCGGCGCCCTCTACCGCTACCACGACGCCGACCCCTACGACGGCAAGGGCGACGACCTGACCGGCCACGGCACCGTCGACGCCACCGGCTGGTCCCAGATCCTTCTGTCCGCCCAGCCGGGCTCCGCCACCCTCTCCTGAGCGAGCGCCTGTGACCCGGGGGTCGCGTCAGGTGCGCGACTCCCGGAACAGGCCGCCGGCCGACCGGGTAATTCGGGTGCTTCGTGAACGCGGAAGCCGCACAATCGACGCGTGGACGTGGACGGTTTCGTACGCGACGGCTACGTGGTCGTCCGAGGCGCCTTCAGCGCGGACACGGCCGCGGCGTGCCGGGAGATCATCTGGGAGTCGCTGGCCGGGCACGGCATCCGCCGGGACGACCCCGCCACCTGGCGGCCGAGCGTGGACGTCCCCTGTCCTTCCGGTGCCCCGTTCACCGAGGCGGCCACGTCGCCGGTGCTGGCCGCCGCGTACGACGAGCTGATCGGGCCGGGCAGGTGGACCCGTAGCACCGAGGTGGGCGGCCTGATCCCGGTCCGTTTCCCGTCGGAGGACTATCCGGGCATGGGGTCCGGCTACCACATCGAAGGCAGCTACGAAGGCCCCGACGGCGGCTACTGGGTCAACGTGCGCTCGCGCGGGAGAGGGCTGCTCGCGCTGTTCCTATTCTCCGACACCGGCCCCGATGACGCCCCGACCCGGCTCGTCAAAGGCTCACACCTGCACATCCCGCCGATTTTGCGGCCGTACGGGGAGGCCGGGATCGACGGCACGGAAGTGGGCGCGAAGTGGCGGCCGTCGGTGCTGTGCCGGGCCACCGCACACGCCACCGGCCGGGCGGGCGACGTCTACCTGTGCCATCCGTTCGTCATCCACACCGCCACCTGGCCGCACCGCGGCCCGGCCCCGCGCATGATGGCCCAGCCCGCGGTGCACGTGCCGGACGGGTTCGTCCTGGACGGCTCGGACCCCTCCCCCGTGGCCCTGGCCATCGTGACCGGGCTGGTGACACCCGCCTGACCGGGCCGGGCATCCCCTGCCCTCAGCTGAGCGAGTGCCTGTGACCGGGGGCCGCGTCAGGTGCGCGGCCCCAGGAACAGGCCGCCGCTGGCGTCGATGACCTGGCCGGTGACCCAGCGGGCGGCGTCGGAGACGAGGAACGCGACCACCTCGGCGACGTCGTCGGCACCGCCGAGCCGGTCGAGCGCCGTCGCTCCCGAGATGAACCCGGCCAGGCCCGGCGCCTCGAAGACGGAGGCGTTGGCGGGCGTGCGGGTGGCGCCGGGGGCGACCGCGTTCACCGTGATCCCCCTGGCGCCGAGTTCGTTGGCCAGGGTCAGGCTCATCGTCTCGATCGCGCCCTTGGTCATGGCGAAGGACGTCTGGGCGGGGTTGGCCATCCTGGTCGCGACGGACGAGATCGTGACGATCCGGCCGCCGTCCCGCATCAGGGGCAGCGCCCGCTGGATGATGAAGTACGGCGCCCGTACGTTCACCGCGAAGAGGTGGTCGAACTCGGCCCTGGTCGTGCCGCCGAGCGGGCCGGCGGGCGGGGCCGCCGCGTTGTTGACCAGGATGTCGAGCGGCCGTCCCGCCAGGCCCGGCTCCATCCCCGCGAAGAGCGTCTCGACGTCGCCGTCCGCGCCCAGCCGTGCCTGGACGGCGAAGGCGTGCCCGCCGCCGCGTTCGATCTCGCCGACGGTGGCCGCCGCGCCGTCCTCGTCCGCGCCGAAGTGCACGATCACCGTCGCGCCCCTGGCCGCCAGCCGGACGGCGATCGCCTGGCCGATGCCGCGGGACGCTCCGGTGACCAGGGCCGTTCTGCCGGTCAGATCGTTCATGTCCATCACTCCCTAGCGTTAGTCGCTACCAAGTTGGTAGTGACTATCATGAGGGTAGTGTCTAACACATGAGCGACCAGCACTCAACTCTGCGAGCGCGGCGACGGGCCCAGACACGGCGCACGATCCAGGCGCACGCGGTCCGGCTGTTCAGCGAGCGTGGATACGACGCCACGACGATGAACGACGTCGCCGAGGCGGCCGGTGTGTCGCCCATGACCGTCTACCGGCACTTCGCCACCAAGGAGGATCTGGTCCTGGTCGACCAGCACGCCGAGCTCGTCGCCGAGCGGATCGTCGCTTCGCCCGCCGGTGGGCCGCTGGTCCGTCGTATCGGCGGCGCGCTCATCGAGGCGGCCACCGCCCTGACCGGCGACGCGGACCGTCAGCTCCTGCTCGCCCGCCTGCAGTTGATGATCTCGACCCCTGCGTTGCGGGCCAGGCACCTGGACAACCAGTACGCCCTCCAGCAGGCCATCATCGGTGCCCTGGGCGACGACGCCACCGACCCCGACACGGCGTTCAAGGCTCAGGCGGCGACCAGTGCCTGCCTGGCCGCCCTGCACACGGCGCTGGTGCGCTGGGCCGAGGACGACGGGCGCACCGACCTGCCCGAGCTGATCGCCAAGGCCCTCGCCGCCGTCTTCGGCGACGACGCCATCGGCCCCGTACGGTGACGCCGCCGGGCGCGCACGAGAATGCCGCCGGTCCCGCACGATGACGCCGCCGGGCGTGGAGGACACACCGCTCGGTCTGGTCGAGACCCGGATCATCCTCCCCCACGCTGGAAGGCGGCACGATGATCGCGGGCCCAGCGCTCGAACGTGCCCGCCGGCCGCCCGAGGATGCTCCGCACCTCTTCCGTGACGCGGGCGTTGCCTCCTTCGCGTGCCCAGGCCGCCCCGGCGACGACCGCTTCGACGGCGGGGGCGTCCATCCCGGCCGACCGCATCCGTGCCCGCGCCCGGTCGGGCGGCACGTCCACGGTGGTGATCTCGCGTCCGAGCACCCGCGCCAGGCAGGCGACCTGGTCGGGGACGCTCAACGGCTCCGGGCCCGTCAGGGTGATCGTCCGTCCCGCGCCGACGCCGGTGAGCAGGCATGCGGCCGCGACGGCGGCCACGTCCCGCGGATCGATGACGCCCTGGCGGCCGGAACCCGTCATGTTGGGGATCGGCAGTCCCCGGTCGATCAGGTCGGCCCAGCGCAGGAAGTTCGACGCGAAACTGGGCGCGCGCAGGATCGTCCAGGACAGCCCGGAGGCGGTCACGGCGTCCTCGGCGGCGCGGTGCCAGGACCCCACGATCCTGCCGTCAGGACCCCGCGCGCCGGCGCTGGTGGCGGAGAGCTTGACGAGTCTGGTGACGCCCGCCGACCGGGCCGCCCGGACAAGGGCCCGATCGTGCCGAGGTGCGGGCGAGCCGGGCGTCGTCAGCACGAAGACCGCCTCCATGCCGGCGGTCGCGGCGTCGAGGGAACGCGGGTCGTCGTAGTCGCCCTCGACGATGTCGACGAGCGGATGCCCGGGGAGCGTCGCGGCGTTTCTGACGAGGGCGCGGACGGGCACGCCACGCCTTCTCATGACCGCGAGGATCGCGCCCCCGACGGTGCCCGACGCACCGGTGATCAGAAGCTTGGAGTCGGACACGGAGTCGGACACGGAGTCGGCACCTTCCTGTGGCGGCCGCCAGGGCGTCGATGTGCGGTGAGCGCCCGGACGACGGCCGGATGTCACGGACGCCGGGATCGGCGGCGTCACGGCGTCGGGTCCGGGCGGTAGGCCGGGAAGAGGTAGCCGGCCAGGAACATGAGGGCGGCCATCCCCGCCGCCACCGCGAACGCGGCGGACGCGGCGAGCGGCACGGAGTCTCCGTGGGCGGCCGCCTCGAAGAAGACGGTGCCGAGCAGGGCGGCGCCGACGGAGCTGCCTGCTTGCTGCAGCGCCGAGAGCACGCCCGTCGCCGTACCCATCTCGTGCGGTTCGACCTCGGAGAGCGACAACGCGAAGTACGGCCCCATCATCAGGCTGGATCCCAGCCCCGCGACCACGAGAGCGGGCACGAGCCGCCACGGCGTGACGTCCATCCGCATGACCCACAGCAGCGCCAGCAGGCCGGCGACGGTGATCGCCGCGCCGCCGTGGAACAGCCGCCGGCCGTACCTGCTCAGCTTCGGCATCACGAGCGAGCCGGCGATGATCCCCGCGGTCATGGCCGTCCCGGTCAGGCTCGTCTTCGCCGGCGAGTAGCCGAGGCCGAGCTGCAGGTACAGGGTGAAGGCCAGGCCGAAGCCGGAGAGCGCGGCGAAGTACATCAGGCCGACGGTCGTCCCGGCGAGGTAGGACCGTTTCCTGAACAGGCTCGGCGCGATGAGGGTGTCGGCGCCCAGGCGCCTCCTGCGTGCCTCGTGCCGGCCGAACGCCATGAAGACCGCCAGCGACCCGCCCATCAGCGCGTACGCCCATAAGGGCCACCCGTACTCGCGGCCCTGGACCAGCGGGAAGATCATCAGGAGCGAGCCGGCGGCGGCCATGAGCACGCCCGGCAGATCCAGCCTGACCGCCCGCGCGGGCGGGTCGGACGGCAGGGTGAGGAACGCGGCCAGCCCGGCGACCACGCCGATGGGCACGTTCACCAGGAAGATCGTCCGCCAGCCCGCGCCGAGCGGGTCGGCCTCCAGCAGCCAGCCGCCGAGAATGGGCCCGCCCAAGGAGAAGATCGCCATGAAGGGCCCCATGGCGTTGAACGCCAGCGGCAGGCTGCGCGGCGGGAAGACGTCCTTGATGATGCCGAGACCCTGCGGGATCATCGCCGCGCCGAACAGTCCCTGGACCGCCCGCAGCACGATGAGCAGGTCGGACGAGACGGCGGCGGCGCACAGCGCGGAGCTGAGCGTGAAGCCGGCCATCCCGATGAGGAACATCCTCTTGCGGCCGACGATGTCGCCGAGCCGGCCGCCCGTGATCAGGCCGCAGGCCAGGGCCAGGGTGTACGTCGCGGTGTACCACTGGAGGTCCGACGTCCCGCCCTGGAGGTCCGCCCGGATCGTGGGCCCGGCGAGGACGGTGACGGAGACGTCGAGCAGCTCCATGGCGGAGCCGACCATGACGACGACCAGGGCCGGCCAGCGCCACCGGTAGCCGGCGTCCGGCTGCCGCTCCCCCCGTTCCGCGTCGTCTTCGGTGACACTCATCTCTCTCCTGTTCGCTCCTCCGCCAGGGCTCGCTCCCGCTCGCGTTCGTCTGGTGGGCCGCGTTCGCCTGGCGGGCCGCGAGGTTCACGCGCGGGGGTGGAAGACGGCGCGCAGGCCGCGGGGGACGAGCAGTGCCTGGGGCGCCGGCACGGCACTGTCCAGGTCGCTGACCTCGATGTCGAACCGGGCCGCGAGCCAGGCGGTGGCCAGCACGAGCTGCGTCATCCCGAGCTGGTTGCCCAGGCAGATCCGCGGCCCCGCGCCGAAGGGGAGGTAGGCGTACCGGCTGTGCGGCACGTCGCCGCCGAGCCAGCGTTCCGGCAGGAACTCCTCCGGGTACGTCCACCATCGGGGATCCCGGTGGACCAGATAGGTGCAGAACATCACCTGTTGCCCCGGCCGCAGATTCCACTCCCCCACCCGCGTCTCGCGGACGATGTCGCGCCCCATCAGCCAGGTGGGCGGATACATCCGGAGCACTTCCTTGATCACGGCTTCGGTGTAGGGCAGGGCGGCCGGGTCCGGGGGATCGTCCGGCGTGGTCAGGCGGGCGTCGCCGGCTTCCTTCCTGACTCGCGCCGCCAGGTCGGGATCCAGCGCGAACTGGCGTACGATCCAGCTCAGCGACGCGCCCGGCACCCCGTGCGAGGCGCGGAGCACCACGTTGAGCACGTCGTAGACGGCTTCGTCGCTCAGCTCCGCCCCTTCGCCGTGCAGCAGCTCGTCCAGCAGGTCCTCGGGGTGCGGCCGGGCGCCCGCCGCCCGCCGGGCGGCGATCTGCTCCAGGAGCACCGACCTCACCTCCCGCGCGGTACGGCGGAACCTGCGGATGCGAGGCGTGGGCCACCAGTGCGGCAGCGTCAGCGAGCTGGCCATGAGCGCGGACGCCGCCGTCGCCGCCCGCTCCACAGCCTCCGCGACCACCCGCACCGGCTCCCCGCGCACCGGCTGCCCGTCCGCCGGTTCCCCGTGCGCCGGCTCCCCGTGCGCCGGCTCCCCGTGCGCCGGCTGCCTGTGCGCCGGCTGCCCGCCCAGGCAGAAGTCGGCGATGGCCTGGCCGGAGAAGGACTTCATCAGGGACAGCACCTCGACCTCCCGGCCGGCCCGCTCGTCCATGATGGCGGCGAACTGCCGCAGCAGCCGGGAGCCGTAGGCGGCGGATCCGGCCGCGTTCATGCCGCGCCAGCCCTTGCGCCGGGTCGACATCCAGACGGGCAGCCGGCGGTCGATGAGCTCCTGGAACCTGGCCGCGGCCCCCGACACGAGCGGGCTCTCCGCGCGGAACTCCGCGTTCGTCCGGACCAGGACGTCGTGGATCAGCTCCGGGTCCTGGACGACGACCGCCGTCGGGCTGAACCGGAACACGTCTCCGTAGTCGCGCTGGGCTCGCGCCAGGAAAGCCAGGCGGTCCTGGTCGTACTCGTAGGTGTTGCCGACCAGAAACCGGCCGGGCGGACCGGGGACGGGTTGATATCGCTCGGACATCTATTCCCTTCGATGGGAAGGGCAGGCCCGGCCTTTCGGCCGGACCTTCCCCGTGTTCATCCGGTAGGCGTCGCCCAGTGGTAGCGTCCACCCATCTTGCCTCTGTTGAGACGCAGTACCGTGAGCGTCAGAGCTTTCGCCATGCGAATACCACTCCTTCTGGCAGCGGAAACAGCCGCGCAAGAGACCCGGTGCAAGAAATTCGCACCGTACCTGCCCCTTTCGCATCCCCAGGCTAACGAGCGGCGATTTCTTGACGGCTTCATGCGGGCTTCACCGCCGCCTCTCCATTGATGACGGAGAGGTTTCCTTTTCTCAGGAGACGGATGAGACGGGGATGAGGCCGAAACGAGGCGGCGGAATGATTCGCTGAATCCGCCGCCACGGGCGACAGTCATTCCGCCGAGGAGAGGAGGTGGGCCTGATGGACATCGAGATTTTCGACCTGGAGGAGTCGGAGAATCCCTGCTTCGCGTTCTGCTGGGACCTGGTCTGACAGCGACGGTGCCGCCGCCGGCCGGCGGCGGCACCGGTCCGAACCGCACAGCCCGCCGACGAACCGAGCGAAGGAAACAGAGTGCGACTCTTGAGGGGAAGGCAGTCCTGGTGGTGTCTGCACGGGTCCAGGATCGCCAAGCTGCCGCTGGACGCGGTGACCACCGACGACCTGGGCCGGCGGCAGGTGAGCGACGCCGTCAGGACCACGATGGAACGCGGCGGCTTCTTCCGCGACCGCAAGGCGGACACCTACAGCCTGACCGTACTGACCAACACCGGGTGCAACCTCGGCTGCGCCTACTGCTTCCAGAACGTGGGCGCGGCGGACGAGTCGAACCCGCGGCCCGACCGGATCGCGCCGGCCCGGCTGAGCCCGCAGGTGATCACCGACACGCTCGCGTTCACCGACCGCATGATGCGCGCCGCCGGCTTCGCCAAGCTCAAGATCCTGCTGTTCGGCGGCGAACCGCTGCTGAGCAGCGCGGCCTGCGTCGAACTGCTGCGCCGGGCCCGGCCCCTGGGCCTGACCTCGGCCGCCATGGTGAGCAACGGCACGCTCCTCACCGCGGACCTGGCCGGCGAACTCGTCGAGGCGGGGCTGAAGGGCACGCAGATCACGTTCGACGGGGACCAGGACGTTCATGATCGGATCAGGACGACCAGGACGGGGAAGGGCACGTTCCAGCAGATCCTGACCAACGTGGCGGCCGTCGCCGCGGCGGTGGACATGAGCTGGCTGTTCCGCGTCAACGTGTCACACCGCAACAGCGACTCCGTGCCGACCCTGCTGGACCGCCTCGCCACCCACGTGCCGCCGGCCGGCGCGGGGGTGAACATCGCCCTGATCGACGATGTCGGCATGGGCTACGACAACCGGGTCCGGTACGGGGACGACCTCGCCGGGCGCTACGTGTCCTGGTACCGGCACGCGCTGGACCTCGGGTTCTCGGTGCGCCCGCCGAAGGAGGCGTTCTGGTGCGACTTCTGCAGCCTGATGGCCGGCCGGCGCGGCGCCGTCGTCAACGCCGACGGCCGGCTCTACAGCTGCTGGGAGACGGCCGGCAAACCGGACCTGGACGTCGGTACCGTACGGAGCGGCTATTTCGCGGACGAGGTGATCGAGCCGCGCTGGCACTCCTGCGACTACGCGGCCGCCCCGCACGGCACCCAGGAAGCGCGTCAGCGGTTCCACGACACCGTGGACGCGGCGCTGCTCGACGAGCTCTCGGCGCGCGGGGCGCTGCGCTGACCCCCGCCCCTCGTCACCGGCCGGCGGACGGGAAGTATCCCAGGATGAACTCGGCGTTCACCTTCGACCTCGGCGGCTTGGACTCGCAGTCGGAGCGGACGGACACGAAGTGGCTCTTCGTGTGCGGGACATAGCAGCGATACAGGGGCCGCCTGCCCGCGCCCGGGCTCGTGTAGAGGAACCCCTCCCGGCGCAGCAACGTGTTCTTCCCGGCGCTGCCCGGCCTGTTCTCGCAGTCGGCCGTGGCGGACAGGAACTGGTCACGCGGGGCGTGGCCGGCGAGGCAGCCGTAGATCGCCCTCGTGCCCGGGGTGTTTCTGGTCAGAATGGGAAACCGGCCTTCTTCGCGGTAGCTCGGGCCGGGCCGCGGGCCGCTGGTCACATAATGCTTCAAACCGTCGAAGTAGCGTATCAGGGGAATGCTCCGCGGCCCGGCCTCGGCATGGGCCGCGGAGACAACGGAACCGGCGGCGACAATGGCCGCGGCCAGCGTGCCGATGACGGCCAATCTCGAATACATGTCTCTTTTCCTTTCCCGCGGATCGCCCATCGCCGGCACAAGCAGGGCCGTGTGTCGTGTCGTACGCGATCCGAATCGACCGGCAGCCACTCTATCCACACCGGCCCGCCGTTGATCTGCGCAATTCCCCATACGCCCGGCATTCGGCGGCAAATGTCCGGCGAATGTCCGCCGTAAGTCCGGCCGCGCCGGAGCCGTTATCCGGCGACACCGGAAATATCAGGACCTACGCCGAGAGCCCCCGCTCAACGATCCGCGGCTGGCGCCGGACACGTCCTTCGGTCAGGATGGCGCTGAGTTGATCATCGGAGAAGGGGACTCATGCGGATCTCACCCGTGCCGGATCTCACCCGCCGGCTGCTGACGGTCGCCGCGATCCTCGTCGCCACCGTCGCCCTGCCGGCCGGTCCCGCGCCCACCGCCGCCGCGAGCGCGACCGTGACGTACAAGATCTGGCACTGGAACATGGCCGGCCACCACCAGCACCTGGGTTCGACCACGAACGGCGTCATCCAGGCCATCGCCGGCTCGATCAGCTACCGCAACCCGGACCTCGTGTCCGTCAACGAGATCTGCCGCAACCAGTACGGCGCCGTGATCGACGCCCTGCAGGGCATGGGCTGGCCGCGCGACCCCGGGAACTTCGCCCGCTACGAGCCGATGACGGCGGCGGGCGACCCCGGCTACTGCGCCGGGCACGGCATCGGCATCGCCCTGTTCAGCCGCTTCCCGCTGGGCGGCACGCTTCGGGAAGCCCTGCCCGACGACGGGTCGGGCCGGCAGCGCAAACTCCTCTGCGCGCCCGTCACGGCCCAGCCCACGGCCGTCAGATTCTGCACCACCCACCTGACCACCGTCGCCGCCCACAGGGCCGCCCAGCTCGGCCGGGTGCACGACGTCCTGGAGTCCTACCGCTCCCGGGGCGAGGTCCCGATCATCGCGGGCGACTTCAACGTGCAGCCGCACTCGCCGCTGCTGGACACCTGGTACGACCCCTCGATCGACACCGACGCCAACCGCGCCAACACCGGCCGCTACCACGAACTCGACGACCGCGAGCCCACCTGCCCCGGCTGGGGCGAGCAGACCACCGAGAGCAACCGGCTGGGCGCCTGCGGCCAGTCGGGCAAGGTCGATCTGATCTTCGCCCCCGCCGCCCGGCTGACCGCCTACAACGCGGACGCCCTGCCGATCGGCCACGTCTGCGGCGCCAACCGTGACAAGCCCTGCTCCGACCACCGCATCGTCGACGCCTCCCTCACGGCCACCACCGAAGAGTGACGGGCCCCGCTGACACGACCGCGCTCCTCCCTGGTCCGGCGCGGTCAGAGGTCGTTGCCGGCGTAGGACAGGTTGAAACTCTTGTTGACCAGGGGGAAGTCGGGGACGATCGCGCCGCCCAGCGCCACGGGCAGGGCGGGCCAGTTGAAGAAGGACGGGTCGACGATCTTCACGCGGGCGAGAGTCCCGTCGGGAGCGAGTTCGACGCGGTGGGCGATCGTGCCGCGCCAGCCCTCGACCAGGCCCACGCCCGAGGACGACGGCTCCTCCGGGCGCGCGTCCCCCGAGGGGGACGAGCCGGCCAGATGGGTGATCAGCGCGATTGAGGCGGCGATCTCCTCGGCCCTGACCTGGAAGCGGGCCAGCACGTCACCGCCGGTGCGGCGGACGGGGGTGAAGTCGCCGAGGTCGGCGAACGGGTGGTCACGGCGGGCGTCGGGGCCGAGGCCGCTGGCGCGGGCCACGTAGCCGAGGGTGCCGAGGTCGCGGGCGGCGTCGGCGGACAGGACGGCGGTGCCGGTGAAGCGGTCGGCGACGACGGTGTGCCGGAGGGCGAGTGCGGTCAGTTCGGCGACGGCCGCGCCGATGGCGTGCAGCCGTTCTGGATCGGGCAGCGTCCTCAGCTCGGCGCCGCCGAGGCGGACGCCGCCGCGCAGCAGCCGGTGCCCGGTGACTTCGTCGTTGATGCGCAGGAGTTGTTCCCGGATCCGCCCGGTCTGGGCGTGCATGATGCCGTAGGCGACGTCGTTGCACAGCGCGCCCAGGTCGGTGACGTGGTTGTAGAGGCGTTCCAGCTCCAGCAGCACGGCACGGTCCCGCTGCGCGCGCTCGCTCACCTCGGCCTGGGTGGCCTCCTCCACGGCGAGGCAGTACGCGAGCGCGTGGCCGACGCTCGTGTCGCCGCTGACGCGTTCGGCCAGTTCCAGCCCGTCGGCCGGGCGGCGGCCCTCGAAGAGCTTCTCGATGCCCTTGTGCACGAACCAGAGCCGGGCCTTGAGCTTGATGATGGTCTCGCCGACCACGGAGAAGCGGAAGTGCCCTGGTTCGATGAGGCCGGCGTGGACGGGTCCGACGGGGATCTCGTAGACGCCCTGGCCCTCCACGGTGAGGAACGGGTAGGGGCCTTCCGGGTCGCCGAAGGCGGGGGGCGGTCCGGCGTCGGCGCGCATCGGGTACCAGCCGCGCGGCCAGTGGTGGTGGCGCACCAAGCGGCGCGGGAGGGGGTGGTCGAGCGGGGTGATGCCGTACAGGTCGCGGATCTCGCGTTCGAACCGGCCGGCCGGGAAGGACAGGCGGGCCAGGCTCGGCACGGCCGGTCGCGCGACGGGCAGGCGCACGCGCAGCTCGGCGCGGCGGTCGGGGCCGCCGGCGACGAACAGGTACGCCAGGGCGAACTCCTCCGCCTCCTGACGTGCGGAGATCAGCGCCAGTCTGTGGCCGTCGGCGAGGAGCCGCGCCGCGTGCTCCGGCAGCTCGCCGGGGCTGATGTCGGCGGTGGTACGGATGCTCATGAGGTCGCTCCGGCGATCACGGCGGTGGTACGGATGCTCACGGGGTCGCTCCGGCGATCACTGCGGCGGCTTGCAGCAGGGAATGCAGTGGTCCGAGGGTGACGC
This sequence comes from Nonomuraea maheshkhaliensis, assembly GCF_039529435.1. Lineage (NCBI taxonomy): Bacteria > Bacillati > Actinomycetota > Actinomycetes > Streptosporangiales > Streptosporangiaceae > Nonomuraea > Nonomuraea maheshkhaliensis. The sequence continues at coordinate 15,750 of NZ_BAAAMU010000131.1, read as the reverse complement.
CCAGCACGGCACACGCGGCCAGCCGCGCGACCAGCGGCACGGCCAGGCCGCGGGGCAGCGTGACGGCCCCGCCCGCCGCCGGGCCCGGTCCGTCCGCCGGGGCGGATGGCGCGGGCCCGGAGTCCGGCCCGTCCCCCGATCCGACGGCGGGTCCGTCGCCGAGGAGCATGTGGCGGGTGTGGCGGGTGACGGCCGCGACGATGACCAGCATCAGCACCAGCGCCGCCGCCACCGGCCAGCCCAGCCCGGCGGCGAAGCCCGCCCGGGCCAGGCCCAGTTCGCTGGCGAACAGGCTGAACGGCGGCATCCCCAGCAGCGCCAGCAGTCCCAGCGCGAAGGTCCCGGCCAGCAGCGGTGCCTTGCCAGCCAGGCCGCGGACCGCTCCGATCAGGCTGCTGCCGTACGTCTGGTGCAGCCGGCCCGCGGACAGGAACAGCACCGACTTGCCGAGCCCGTGCCCGAGGATGTGCAGCAGGACCGCCACCAGGGCGAGGCTGGTGCCGATCGCCGCGCCGAGGGCGAGCAGCCCCATGTGCTCGATGCTGGAGTAGGCCAGCAGCCGCTTGTAGTCGCGCTGCCCGAGCAGGAGCAGCGCGGCCACCGTCAGGGAGGCGAGCGCCACGATGACCAGCAGCGTCCGGACGAATCCGGCGCCGAGCGCCACGTCGGCGATGACCTTGACCCGCAGGACGGCGTAGAAGGCCACCGACAGCAGCACCCCGGACATCAGCGCGGAGACGGGCGCAGGGGCCTGGCTGTGCGCGTCGGGCAGCCAGGCGTGCATCGGCGCCAGCCCGGCCTTGGTGCCGAACCCGAGCACCAGCAGCATGACCGCGACGCGCATCACGCCGGGATCGAGCCGGCTCGCGCCCTCGGCCAGCGGCGCCCAGTCCAGGGAGGTCACGCCCGCGTGCGTGCCGGCGTAGTGCACCATGACGATGCCGAGCAGCGCGAGCGCGATGCCGACCGAGCAGATGACCACGTACTTCCACGCGGCCTCCGTGGCCGCGCGGGTGCGCCGGTGCCCGACCAGGAACGCGGTCACGATGGTGGTCGCCTCGATGGCGACCCACAGCAGGCCCAGCCCTGAGGCCAGGACGGCGAGCGCCATCGCGGCGATGAACGCCTGCGTCAGTACGCCGTAGCGGCGCATCGCGCGCGGGCCGGTGTGCCCGGCGGCGAGCTCGGCCGGCAGGTGCGCGGGGCTGGCGGCCATCGCGAGCAGCGCGACCACGCCGATCACGATCAGCATGAAGGCGCTCAGGGCATCGCTGAACAGCAGCCCGCCCAGCGCCTCACGCGTGCCCGCCGTGGACAGTGTGACCGCGCAGGCCAACAGCACGGCCGCCGAGAGGGTTCCGAGCCAGGCGGTGACCCGGTTCCAGCCGAGCACCGCGTACAGGCACGCGGCGACGGCGGGCACCGCGACCGGAGCGAGCACCAGCAGGCTTTCCATCAGTCGTGCAACTCCCGCAGCTCGTCGAGGTCGGTGCCGCCGAACGCGGCCCGCATCCGGGTGGTCAGCACCTGCAGCACCAGCACGGCCAGCAGGACGTCCAGGGAGATCCCGAGCTCGACCACCAGCGGGACGCCGCTGGTGGTGAGGAACGCGGCGGCGGTGATGGCGTTGTCCATCAGCAGGAAGCCCACCACGTGCGACAGCGCCCGCTTGCGGGTCACCAGGACGAAGAACCCGATCAGCAGCACGGTCAGCGCGACGGGCAACGCCTGCGTGGCCGGCGTGGGTGACAGCCGGATGAGCGGCTGGGAGACCGCGTACGCCAGCATCGCCAGCACCGCCGCCACCAGCAGCGAGGTCGCCACGTTGACCAGCGGCTGCGTCTCGCGGCCCGCGCCGCCGGCCACCAGGGCGCGGCGCATCAGGTACGGCAGCAGCCCGGCCCGCAGAGCGCCCACCCCGGCGCCGACCAGGATCAGCTCCAGCTCGCCGTGCCAGAGGCCGAGGACGACGACGAGCGCGGTCAATGCCACCCCTTGCAGGGTGAACAGCCGCACGATCGCCGACAGCTCGCGCCGCCACAACACCAGCACGCCGGTCAGCAGGAACGCGCCGCACGCCAGGTAGAGCGCTTGGACGTACAGAGCATCGGTCATGTGTCTCGCCCCCGTTCAGGCCAGGAAGAAGGAGGCGGCCACGGCCAGCAGCGCCAGCAGGAACGACCCGGCCAGCAGCTCGGGCACCCGGAACAGCCGCAGCTTGGCCATGAAGACCTCGCCGGCCGCCAGCAGCACGCCCAGCAGCGCCACCTTGACCACGATCGCGACCACGGCCACCAGCAGCGCGAGCGTCCCTGCGTCCCCGCCCGCGATGCCGAGCGGGAAGAACAGGCTCGCCAGCAGGCCCAGCAGCACCGACAGCCGCATCGCCGAGGCCCACTCGATCAGGGCCAGGTCCGGTCCCGCGTACTCCAGCACCATCGCCTCGTGGATCATCGTGAGCTCAAGGTGCGTGGACGGGTTGTCCACGGGGATGCGTCCGGTCTCCGCGATCGTGACGATGGCCAGCGCGACCGCGGCCAGCGCGCTCACCGGCGAGATCACCGACAGCGGATCCTCGGCCGTCGCGGTGACGATCGAGCCCAGGTTGGTGGAGCCGACCCTGATCGACAGCGCGAACACCGACACCAGGATCGTCGGCTCGACCAGCGCCAGCACGGTCATCTCGCGGCTGGCGCCCATTCCGCCGAACGCGGTCCCGGTGTCGAGCGCGCCGAGCGCCAGCGCCACCGAGCCCAGGGCGAGCAGCGCGGTCACCGCGAACAGGTCGGCGACGCCGTCCAGTGGCGAGGCCGTGGTCACCAGCGGGACGACGGCGGCCGCCACCAGCGCCGTGCCGGCCAGCAGGAGCGGCGCGAGGCGGAACACCCAGCCGGTGCCGTGGGGCGAGATCGCCTGCTTGCGCATCAGCTTGCGCAGGTCGCGCCACGGCTGCGCGACGCCGGCTCCTGCGCGTCCCTCCATACGGGCGCGGACCTGCCGCATCACCCCCACGAGCAGCGGCGAGCCGGCCGCGATGGCGAGAACCTGGAGCACCGCTCCGATCGTGCCCGTCACCACAGCACCACCAGGACGATCAGCGCGCCGGTCAGCGCCCAGAAGCCGTAGCCGAGATAGCGGTGCACGCTGCCGGTGGCCAGGGCGCGCGCCCTGTTCCCGAGGGCCGCCGCCGCGGCGATGAGCGGGCCGTAGAGCCGGTGCTCGATGCGATCGGGCACGCGCGCCTGGAAACGCACGCGTTCCACCAGATAGGCCGATTCCTTCATCGGGGTGACGTCCACATCGCTCTCGGGGGCCAGTACGTCGTCGAAGACCCGTTGCAGCGGCTCGGCGAACGAAGTGGCGGTGTACT